>NZ_JAWLCK010000091.1:0-11107 GCF_041687175.1 Lutispora sp. | reverse complement strand
AAAGGACACTAAAGAATGCATATTAGATATGTGCTTCAGATATGAGAGTTCGCTTTGGTAGTTCTATAGCTTGATCTCACAAAAAGCCTAACGGCACCCAAAGGACCTCCATGTCCTGGATGCCTAGTCTGGCCTCCGTGCCAGCCTTACGGCTTTTTTAGTTCGCTCTTCGCTAAGAACTATAACAAAGCTCACAAAATATCCTCAGCACATATCTGATAGGCACATATTGTAGCGGCATAAAGTCAATTTAATGAATATATAATTGGTTGTATTGCCTGGGGTATTACTAAGAGGTATAAGTTCCTTCGTTTACCACTCAGGATGACAGCTATTGTATCAAAGAAAGCTATAGTGACTAAAGAATAAGCATAATGGGCAGCACGGATGGTGCCCAAGCCTTCCAGGGCATGGAGGCCCTTTGGGAGGCGTTAGATTGTGAACTGCACATATGCTTATTCTAGTTAGCTACACTATCGAAGTAGTATTCTTTAGTGTTTTTTAGTGGTTTATAAAAAATTCTACGTGTTCATCTTTTTTAAATACTACTATATCAATTGTCAAAATATCCATAAAATATTGAAATCTATGATAATATTATTATATAAAAGTAGTCGTAATATAATTAGAGCGAATAAAATACTGTGATAATCAAAGGAGGATAGCAATGAAAGAAAAGGTAAAAGAAATGGTAGATCTTTTGGAAGAAAAATTAGTGTGTTTTGCAAGTGACCTGGTAAAAATCAAAAGCAGAACAGGTAAAGAAGAAGCAGTAGTTAAACGAATTGTAGAAGAAATTAAAGCCCTTGATTATGACGAGGCTTATATTGATAGTGTGGGAAATGTAATCGGAAGAATCGGTAACGGCAGTGAGAAACTGTTATTTGACTCTCATATTGATAATGTTGCTGTAAATGACCCTGAAAATTGGGAACATGATCCATATGGTGGGGTAATAAAAGACGGAAAATTATATGGCCGCGGTTCTAGCGATATGAAAGCCTCCGCTGCTGCTTCCGTATATGCTGGAGCTATAATGAAAAAGTTGGGCTTGGCAGAAGGTAAAACCATCTATATATGCTGCACTGTCATGGAAGAAGACTACGATGGAGAAGGGCTTTATCATGCTATAGTAGATAATGATTTGAAACCTGACTATGTTGTCATATGCGAACCCAGTAATTTGCAGATTTCATTAGGTCATTTGGGAAGAGCCATTTATAAAATTAATGTTCCTGGAGTATCTGCTCATGGCTCTGCACCGGAAAAAGGAGTTAATGCTGTTTATAAGATGGCAACAATTATAAACCGTGTTGAGGCACTTGGGAAAGAGTATATGAAACTAAGTGGTGAGCGTCCATCCATAGCCCTTACAAAAATAGAAAGCACTTCCGTTTCTTTAAATGCCATTCCCCAAAGCTGCAGTATATACATTGACAGGAGAATGACTTTGGAAGAAAATGAAGAGACCGTGGGAGAAGAGATGAACAAGTTAATAGAAGGAACCGATGCTACATGGGAAATATACGATGCAATTGGAACCAGTTGGAGGGGAGAAAAAATTGTACTTCATTCCTTTCTTCCAGCTTGGGAGATTAAAGTAGACCATAAGCTTACAAAAGGTTGCATAAAAGCCTATGAAGAACTTATGGGTGAAAAACCAACTATGTACAAATGGGATTTTTCAACTAATGGAGTAGCATCAGCAGGAAAGCTTGGAATCCCAACCATAGGTTTTGGTGCAGGCATTGAGAAAATGGCACATATGACAAATGAATACTGTCCTGTTTCAGATATAATTGCTGCTTGCAAATTCTACTCGCTTCTACCATACTTTTTATAATAAAGGCTTTCATTAATAATAAAATAATCTATGGGGAGGTTTATAATGGGGATCATTGAATATGTGCAATATGATAGGAATAGGAAGCCGACAGCTTCCATAGAATTTTTGGGGTTAGAGGCTGCAAAACATGTGAAATCATTTCATGAAAGCATGGATATTTATGAGCCTACTCCACTTTCGAAAATGCCTAATTTAGCAAAAGAGGTGGGTGTGAAATCAATCTTTGTTAAAGATGAATCCTACCGATTTGGGCTAAATGCATTTAAAGCATTGGGAGGGAGCTATGCCATTGCAAAAAGTATTCATAGCCAATTAGATAACGAAGAATTTTCTTATCCCAGTTTGGCTTCTAAAAAGGTCAGAGAGAAGTTGGGAGAATTGACATTCGTAACAGCAACAGACGGTAATCACGGGAGAGGTATTGCATGGGCAGCAAAGAAGTTCGGACATAAATCTGTTGTGTACATGCCAAAAGGGAGTTCAAAAGAGCGGCTAGACAATATTTCTGCTGAAGGTGCAGATGCAAGTATTACGGACTTTAATTACGACGATACAGTTAGGTTGGCGGAGAAAATGGCGAAAGATCATGGGTGGGTGTTAGTTCAAGATACAGCCTGGGGTGGTTATACAGAAATCCCAAAATGGATAATGCAGGGCTATACTACTATGGCAATTGAAGCATATGAACAGTTAGAAAATATTAAGCCAACTCATATATTTTTACAAGCAGGTGTTGGATCTTTTGCTTCATCTGTGCTGGGTTTCTTTGCCAATGTATATAACCAGGAAAAATCCATTGTTACAATAGTTGAACCAAGCTTGGCCAACTGCATCTTTAAAACAGCGTCGGCAGATGATGGAACATTACATAAAGTTACAGGCGATATGAACACAATAATGGCAGGTTTAGCATGTGGAGAACCAAGCTATATAGCATGGGATATTTTGAAAGATTATGCCGATTATTTTGCATCTATTCCAGATGAAGTTGCTGCAAAAGGAATGCGTATCTTAGGAAACCCCTTATCAGGAGATGACCGTGTCATTGCTGGAGAGAGTGGGGCTGCAGGCTTTGCTTTTGCCATGGAAATATTATTGAATCCCAAATATAGTAGCTTGAAAGATAAAATGGGTATTGATGAAAATTCTTGTCTGTTGTTTTTCAACACAGAAGGAGATACAGATAAAGTAAACTACAGGAAGATTGTATGGGGTAATATATAAACTCGCTACTAAGGCGATGAATCAATCCCCTTGTATACTATATAGCCATATAGTAAAATATGTGAAGGGGGTTTTTTCATGAAAACATTGATGGGGCTTATACTACTAATTATAGGGGGCTTGTCGGCAATAAATCCAGAATTTGCCTGGAAATGGGAAATGGGCTGGAAAGTAAAAAATGCTGAGCCTAGTGATGCATATTTGGTATATGCCAGGATAAGCGGTATAGTAATGTGTATTGTTGGATTGGTACTAATATTTTCTTGGTAAAAAAATAATAGGATGCAGGTGATAAGTTTGAGAAACTTGTTTGATAAAGGACTAAGCTTTAGGAGCTTTATGTTTAATGTAGATGATGAAAATAAAAATAAATTTATGAAATATTATATTCCTATGGAAATAGACCATGAAGTGAAAAACAAGATTATATTTTTAGAAGAAGAAATCAATATATTAGGTGCTGTAGAGCCTTGGTGTCCTGATTGCCACATCAATCTTTCTGTTTTAGAAAAAATGATAAGCTTCAATAACAAAATAACTCTTAAACTTGTTACAAGAGATATGATTGATAATGAATTAGATGACTATAAAGTAGATGGTAAGATAAAAGTTCCTACTTTTGTAATAATGGATAAGGACTTTAACATAAAAGGAGCTTTTATAGAGAAGATTGATATGGTTAGAAATGCTGATATAGAAACTATAGAAGGATCCAAAATAAATATGAAATATAAAGCAGGTAAATTAATAAAAGAGACAGCCGAGGAATTATTAAAAATTATAATTGGCGCTTGAGAGCGCTGATTTTTTTTCCTGAATATACTAACGAAAGATATTAAGAGTAAATATATCAAAATAAGTAGAAATTAGACTAAAATGATTAAATTAGTACTATAGTCATTTTGTAGCATAACATATCATATGATACAATATATTGTGTATTGAATGAAGCGATACACTATAGATTGTTAAGGAGGCTGAAAATTAAATGATATCTGAAAACGGTCTTAAGGTATTAGAAAGACGTTATTTGGCGAAAAATGAAGAAGGGAAAGTAATCGAAACACCTGAAGAATTATTCAAAAGGGTTTCTTCATTTATAGCGAGTGCAGACAAGATTTATGAACCAGATAAAGATATTAGTGGACTAGAAAAAAAGTTTTATGATATCATGGCTAATCTGGATTTTTTGCCAAATTCACCTACTTTGATGAATGCAGGTAGAGAATTGGGGCAGCTTTCCGCTTGTTTTGTGCTTCCAGTGGAAGATTCCATGGAAGGTATATTTGATGCTATCAAGCATGCAGCAATAATACATAAAAGTGGCGGTGGAACTGGTTTCAGCTTTAGCCGCCTAAGAAGTAAAGGTTCTTCTGTAAATTCCACAGGTGGTGTGGCATCAGGTCCAATAAGCTTTATGAAAGTTTTTAATTCTGCTACGGAAGCTGTTAAACAGGGTGGAGTGCGAAGAGGAGCAAATATGGGTATATTAAGGGTCGACCATCCCGATATACTTGAATTCATCCAATGCAAGAAAAATGATAAAGAAATTACTAATTTTAATATAAGCGTTGGAATAACAGAAAAATTCATGGAAGCTGTTGAAAAAGATGAGGAGTACGAACTAGTAGAACCTCATACAAAGGAAGTTAAGGGAAAGCTGATGGCTAGGGAAGTATTTGATCTCATTGTGGATATGGCATGGAATAATGGAGAACCTGGAATTATATTTTTAGATAGAATGAATAGAGACAATGTAGTGCCCGAGTTGGGAGAAATCGAGAGCACCAACCCCTGTGGCGAACAACCCCTGCTTCCCTTTGAATCCTGCAATCTTGGTTCAGTAAATCTTGTTAATTGTATAAAGAATAAGGGTGTTAAGAAGGAAATAGATTTTAATAAATTGGGAGACTTAGTAGATACGGCTGTACACTTTTTAGATAATGTAATAGATGTCAATAAATATCCTCTTGAGAAAATAGATGAAATGACAAAGAGCACAAGAAAGATAGGTTTAGGTGTTATGGGATTTGCAGATATGCTTATAAAGCTTGGTATCCCATATGATTCAGAAGAAGCAATAAAAACTGCAGAGGCAGTTATGAGATTTATTAATGAAAGATCAAAACAAGCTTCGGCAAAGCTAGCTGAAGCAAGAGGTGCTTTCCCTACCTTTGATAAAAGTACATATGCTGAAAAAGGTATGAAGCTTAGGAACGCTACAACAACTACTATAGCTCCTACAGGGACCATATCAATAATTGCAGGAGTATCCAGCGGCATAGAACCACTGTTTGCAGTCTCCTTCATAAGAAATGTTATGGATAATGATGAATTGCCTGAGGTAAATCCACTTTTCGAGAAGGTAGCTAAAGAAAGAGGATTTTATAGTATAGATTTGATGAAAAAGATAGCTAA
Organism: Lutispora sp.; assembly: GCF_041687175.1. Classification (NCBI taxonomy): domain Bacteria; kingdom Bacillati; phylum Bacillota; class Clostridia; order Lutisporales; family Lutisporaceae; genus Lutispora; species Lutispora sp. The sequence continues at coordinate 5,619 of NZ_JAWLCK010000091.1, read as the reverse complement.
GATGGGGTCAGTAAGGCATATAGAAGAAATTCCTGAAGATGTAAGAAGAGTGTTTGGCACAGCACATGATATAGATCCTATTTGGCATATAAGAATGCAGGCTATGTTCCAAAAGTATACCGACAATGCTGTTTCAAAGACCGTCAACTTTAGAAAAGAGGCTACCAGAGAAGATGTAAGAAAAGTCTATATGCTTGCGTATAAATTGGGATGTAAAGGTGTTACCATATACAGAGATGGAAGTCGTGAATCGCAGGTATTGAACATAGGAGCGGTTAATAAAGACGGGGCAAAGCAACAAGAGCAAACAGAAACAGAGCAAAAGACTTTGAAAGCCAGAGTTAGACCCGATGTAACGGTAGGGATAACAGAGAAAATAAAGATAGGCTGCGGCAATCTTTATGTGACAGTTAACTCAGATGAAAATGGTATTTGCGAGGTATTCGCAAATCTGGGTAGAGCTGGGGGTTGTCCATCTCAATCAGAAGCAACAAGCAGATTGATATCCATTGCTTTAAGAGCTGGAGTAGATATTAAGGAAATAATTGAGCAGTTAAGAGGTATAAGATGTCATTCTACATTGAGACAAAAAGGGCTTAAAGTCTTATCCTGTCCTGATGCTATAGGAAGGACTCTTGAGAAAGTATTGAACTTACAGGTTGAGGTAAAGGACGTAGAGACAATAGAAGAATTGACAACTGCCATTGAAGAGGGCAGCTTAGGCTGTGGAGGCAATTGTTCATTATGTTCAACTCAGTGCAGTTACAGTACAGTAGCTTTTGGTGAAACCTCTGCAACTATAGATGAAAGTTTAGATTGGTCCACAATAAAATACTGCCCTGAATGCGGTTCTACCGTTCAGCATGAAGGCGGATGTATGATTTGCAGAAATTGTGGATTCTCCAAATGTGGCTAAAGAATACAGTAGAAAGAATAAGGATAGAGTTTTTTTACAAGCATTGTGTCTAATTGTTAGAGACAATGCTTGTCTTTTTAATTATTGGCATCATCAGACATTATGTAACTAAATAAATGGACATTATCAAGGGAATTACATATGAATCATGTAATAAAAGTTCAGAAACAAAAAATCAATAAGTATGGTTAAATGTGCCATCAAATTGTGAGCAATTTTGACATAAACTGATTATCAATGTATAATCACAATAGGAAAATCCAACCATTCAATTCTCTCTTTATCCAATTATTCTTGGTTTATTCAGAATTATTTAAGAAGGAAGTGAGCAGTAATGAAAAGAAATCTAAGTATTTTATTGGTTCTAAGTTTAATTCTATGTTGCTTATTTGTATCAAATGCATATGCTGATGAAGGTTATAAGTGGAAGGAAGTATTGGACGACCATATTCTAAGAGAAAATGGGGAATTATGGTATGTCTATTGGCCAGGACTTAAAGAATTTGGTCAACCTAAGAGTCAGAGTATGTATAGAATAATGGAGAATGTTAAGAGTACCTATAGGTATGGTAACAGCCTATACATAATCAGAGATAATGGAGAGTTATGGGTGTGGACAAAAAACTATAATAAACCTAACACATTAGAAAAGATAATGGATGGTGTGAAACAGGTATCTGTTAATGATAAAGACACTTATATGGTTGTGAAAGAAAACAATGAATTATGGGGCTGGGGGAATAATAAATATGGACAACTTTTAGATGGTACAACCAAATATTCATATGAGCCTAAAAAAGTTATGGATAATGTAAAGTGTGTAACAACAGGTTATAACAGGGTTTTCGCAGTTAAAACCAACGGAGAACTATTAGCTTGGGGATTCAATCCCTCAGGTTACTTGGGAGATGGAACCAAAGATGACGCATTTGAGCCTAGGAAACTATTAGATGGAGTAAGCAGAGTTGAAATATTCGGAGATGTTACTTTTGCAATAAAAGAAAATGGCGAATTATGGGGCTGGGGCAATAACTACAGAAGTCAGATATATTCCGAGTTTGTTGATGGCCATAATATTTCAGAAAGAAATATAATTAAGCCAATGAAGCTATTGGATAATGTAAAAAAAGTAGGACACTACTATGCAATAAAAGAAAATGGAGATTTCTATATATGGGAGCAATCAATACATCCAAGATTGGGTCTTACCAATGTTAAGGATGTAAGCAGATCAGACTATAGAACTGTAATAAAGGAAAATGGAGAAGTCTATGTATTTGTATATATAGACAGTAATCCTTATAAGAAATATGAAAATATAAGTTTCATGCTACATAGCCGTGCTATTGATAAAGATGGAAGCTTAGTTGATCTTAGTCATGATAAAGTCAATGTTATCTTGGATTCTCAGAAATATACAAATGCAAGCGGTTGGGCTTTAGAAGGACTTAGAGCTGCTGATAATAATGGTCTTATTGATGCGGCTAAAGCATTTCCCTTTGATGCTTATATCAACAGAGAAACTTTTGCTAAATTGAGCCTAAGATTATATGAAAAATTAACAAATAACAAAGAGATTGTATTGAAAGACAATCCTTTTAAGGATACGGATGATCCCAACATAATTAAGGCCTATAGCGTAGGAATTATTTCCGGAGTTAGTGCTGATAAATTTGACCCTGAAGGATTTGTTACTCGAGAACAAATTGCTTCAATGCTTAAGAGAACCTTGGATGCTGCCAATATAAATGTTAGGAAAGGCAGCGAAGTAAAGTTTGCCGATATGGATCAGGTTTCTGAGTGGGCTTTGGATGCTGTAAATAATATGAGCAGCATAGGTGTTATAACCGGAAGTAATAATTATTTTTCGCCACGTAATAAAACCACTGTAGAGCAAGCTTGCATAATGGTAGATAGGCTATATGAAAAAGCAAACAATAATTGACATAGGTCAAAAGTAGGATAGTTTCATATCCTACTTTTGTTTTAACAGCATCCAAATAATATAACCAGAAACATAGATAAATAGATTATAAGAGAAAGCTTAACAGGCAGACTATATTCAAAAAGTAAGATATAATTAAATATATGGAGAATTATTATTAATTAATAAGATATATCAATTAAATCAGCTTTTTTGAGAGTATAGTCCGTTAGCGTATACATATTTATTATAGTATAATCATCATGTAGTCAATTATGGTTATAAATACTAATTATATATAGGAGGTTTTTTTAAATGAAAAAATTTGTTTGTACAATTTGCGGTTATGTCCATGAAGGAAATGAGGCTCCAGATCTTTGTCCTCAATGCAAGGCACCAAAGGAAAAGTTTGTAGTGCAGTCTGCTGAGAATCTTCAGTGGGCAGATGAACATAGAATAGGTGTAGCTAAAGATGTAGATCCTGAGATTATTGAAGGTCTAAGAGCCAACTTCATGGGAGAATGCACAGAAGTAGGTATGTATTTAGCAATGAGCCGTCAGGCAGATAGGGAAGGCTTCCCCGAAATAGCTGAAGCTTATAAGAGAATTGCTTTTGAAGAAGCAGAACATGCTGCTAAATTTGCAGAGTTATTAGGTGAAGTAGTAGTTGCTGATACTAAGAAGAATCTAGAGATGAGAGTTGAAGCTGAGTATGGTGCTTGCAGCGGTAAGAAGGAGTTGGCAACTAAGGCAAAGCAGCTCAACTATGATGCAATACATGATACAGTACATGAAATGTGCAAAGACGAAGCAAGACATGGAAAGGCATTTAAAGGATTGCTTGAAAGATACTTTGGAAAATAAGTGAATAAATATAGTAATGCCCCTGGCAGTTGTATTACCAACTGCCAGGGGCATTTTCGTGTTAAAAAGCTTGAAGGAGTTAATATCATTGAAGTTATTTTTGGCTGCGCTTTCCATATCGGGAAAAATTATTATATAATAAACATAATGATTTTTGAGCATTAAAAATGAAAAGTTTTATTATGGGAGGAATGAAAATGATACAGAGAATGACCACTCACTGCGGAGATGATACTTGTTCATCCTGTGTTATTGCTGGTGATTTTATTTTTTTGGCACATCATGCCGGAGGACATGATAAGAATGATATTGTTCATCAGGTAAGAGCTACATTTGAAAGTATGAAAAAAACATTAGCAACGGTAAATGCAACTCTTGACGATATTGTGCAGATAAATTTCTATATTAAAAATATTGATGATTTCCGAAGAGGAGCTGATGTGTTCCGAGAGTATTTCAAAAACGGTGCTCCAGCAAGAATGACTGTTGTGACCGAATTTGTTGGGGAAAATTGCTTATGCCAGATGGATGCGATTGCATATAAGCCAAATACTCAAAAATAAAATGCATAGAATAAATATTTGAAATGACAGGAAAAAGCAGAATTATTGCAATATGTAGAATATTCAAAATGCGATAAACCTATGTCATATATTTACCCTATTGCATTTTATTGTTAGTGTTTGTGAGATTTTTTTAACAACTCAAATTGACATTGAAGTGAATATTTAATATACTTAAATGTGGACATGTGAAAATTAAATATAATTGTTAGGGGGTTTCACAATGGCAAAAACAATGAAGACTATGGACGGCAATACGGCTGCTGCGTATGTCGCCTACGCCTTTACAGATGTGGCTGCAATTTTCCCAATTACGCCTTCATCACCGATGGCTGAGTATATTGACGAGTGGGCAGCTTACGGACAGAAGAATATTTTCGGACAGGAAGTAAAGGTAGTTGAAATGCAATCAGAAGCAGGAGCTGCCGGCGCAGTACACGGCTCCTTGGCAGCTGGAGCATTGACAAGCACATTTACTGCTTCACAGGGATTACTATTAATGATACCTAATATGTATAAAATTGCAGGAGAACTTCTTCCTGGAGTATTCCATGTAACTGCTCGTGCTATTGCAGGGCATGCTTTATCCATATTTGGAGATCATTCAGATGTTATGGCTACAAGACAGACAGGTTTTGCTCTTTTAGCCTCAGGTTCAGTACAAGAAGTTATGGACTTGGCAGGCGTTGCTCATTTAGCAGCAATAAAGGGCAGAGTGCCATTCTTGCATTTCTTTGATGGATTTAGGACTTCCCATGAAATTCAAAAGATAGAAGCTATAGATTATGAAGATCTTGCAAAACTTGTGGATTATGATGCAGTTAAAGCTTTCAGAAATAACGCATTGAATCCGGAACATCCGGTAACAAGAGGAACTGCTCAGAATCCAGATATATTCTTCCAAGCTAAAGAAGCTTCCAATCCCTATTATGAAAGGATTCCTGACATAGTTGCGGATTACATGGATGAGATAAGCAAACTGACAGGAAGAGAATACAAGCCATTCGTTTATTATGGACATCCGGAAGCAGAAAACATAATTGTAGCAATGGGTTCTGTAACAGAGACCATTGACGAGACAATTGACTACTTAATGAGCAAGGGAGAAAAGGTTGGTGTAATTAAAGTACATCTTTACAGACCATTCTCACCAAAATATTTCTTTAATGTTATGCCAAAGACTGTTAAGAGAATTGCTGTTCTTGATAGAACCAAAGAACCAGGTTCATTAGGAGAGCCTTTATATCAGGATGTTAGAACATTATTCTATGAGACAGAAAATGCTCCATTGGTTGTAGGAGGAAGATATGGATTAGGTTCCAAGGATACAACTCCCGGCCAGATTTTGGCAG
>NZ_JAWLCK010000090.1:0-11372 GCF_041687175.1 Lutispora sp. | reverse complement strand
TGATAGCTTGAAACTTCCGTCCTTAGTATACAATTCTTCCCCATTAGGTCCCATAACCATGAAAAATCCGTCACCATTTATGGCTAAATCATAAGGATTTGAAGTCTGTTCCAGATTTCCTGTAGTAAAGAATTTTGTTATGGCAGAAGTTCTTACACCATGTCCTACCTGGACGCTCACAGGCTTACCTTCGCCGTCCCTTATGGTGTCCCTCTCCAATGTTTCATACAAAAGATCCTTGAACTCCGCCCTTGATTTTTTATATCCTACAGTATTTACATTTGCCAAATTGTTGGATATATTATCCACATTAAGCTGCTGTGCAGTCATTCCTGTACTTGCAGTCCATAGCGCTCTCATCATACTTCATACCCCCTATATTCTTCCTACTTCGTTAACTGCTTTTCCTAACAACTCATCATGAGCCCTGATAACTCTCTGGTTTGCCTCGTAAGTCCTGAACATGGTTATCATTTCAGTCATTTCCTTAACTGCATTCACATTTGAACCTTCAATAAATCCTTGTTTTACAGCGCCTGTAAAGGCTTTGTCATTATCAGTCCATTCTTCTGATATTATGGTATATAGGTTATTTCCTTCCTTCATCAAAGCACTATAGTCTTCAAAATCAACAAGCTTAAGCCTGTCAATGAACTCTCCGTTGGAAGTTATCTCGCCCTTTTCATTGATTTTTATATCTTCACCGCTGATTTGTATATACCCATTTTCACCCAAGACTCTATGCCCATCCTTGGTTACCAGATACCCTTGTGAATTCAGAGAAAAGCTTCCATCCCTTGTATATCTTTCACCAGCTTCAGTTTCTACTGTAAAAAACCCTTCCCCGGATATGGCAACATCCAATGGGTTATTGGTTGGATTGTGGCTTCCTTGAGCAAAATCTGTTACTACAACACTTGTATGTACTCCTGCATTCATTGTACCTATAGCGTTTAGAGGAGGCGGTAGTTTTACACCGCTTATATTAGGAGCCTCCCCTCCCATTTTCATAGTGAGTATTTCTGGGAAGCTTTGGGTAACATACAAGTCCTTTTTAAAACCAGTGGTATTTACATTTGCAATATTATTGCTTATGGTATCTATTCTTTTCCCTTCGGAAACAGCACTTGATGCTGACATGTACAATCCTCTGATCATAATCATCACCATATTTCTATATAATTTTAGATTATCATTTATGTTATCGGCATGAATGGGAATATAGTTTAGGGGAAAGAACAAAAATATAGCTTTAGATTATACAGTTACACAAATCTAGTAGTTTAGATATAGTAGCAATCATTTTCCCAACGCAATGGATTTGTGTCAATGTATTCCCAAATTTTCTTATATTCTTTCTCATTACGAATAATTCGATCATGATATGACTTCTGCCAAATAGAATTAGTAGGGAACGGTTATGAACCGTTCCCTACAAAATTTCGTGTTCTCCATCTCTCCAACGTTAAATTAGTAATTCCCTAATCTTCTGTTGCTTCCGGGTTCTGAGGTCTGCAAAACATCTATATTTTCCAATGCCTTACCCGTTCCCATTGCAACACAAGATACAGGATCCTCTGCTATATATACAGGAATGCCTGTCCTCTTTGAAATAAGCATGTCTAGTCCATAAAGTAAGGAGCCTCCTCCTGTCATAACAATTCCTCTGTCGCTCACATCTGCGGCAAGTTCCGGCGGAGTTCTTTCCAACACAGAATGTACTGCATCTGCTATTGCAGCTACAGGCTCCGTCAATGCCTCTAACATCTCCTGAGATGTTACCTCCATGGTCTTAGGAAGTCCAGATATAAGATTTCTCCCCCTCACTTCTATTGTAACTTCCTCATCCCTCGGATATGCTGTACCAACCTTTATCTTCAGCTCTTCCGCTGTACGCTCTCCAACCATCACATTATGTTTTTTCCTCATGTATCTTACTATAGCTTCATCGAATTTGTCTCCAGCCACTTTTATGGAAGAGGATACAACTATGCCGCCTAAAGATATTACCGCAATATCCGATGTACCTCCTCCTATATCTATAATCATATTTCCACTGGCTTTTGAAATATCAAGCCCTGCTCCAATAGCTGCCGCAATTGGTTCTTCAATAAGCTTGGTGGTTCTTGCTCCAGCTTGATTGGCAGCATCTATAACAGCCCTTTTCTCTACTTCAGTTACTCCACTGGGAACACATACCACCATTCTGGGCTTAAATATCTTCTTTCTTCCTATGGCTTTATCAATAAAGTACCTGAGCATTTTCTCGGTAACATTATAATCAGATATTACACCATCTCTTAATGGTCTTACTGCTACTATATGTCCTGGTGTCCTTCCCAACATAAGTCTTGCTTCTTCGCCTACTGCGAGGATTTTGTTATTATTCCTGTCGATAGCTACTACTGAAGGTTCATTAAGTACGATACCCTTTCCCTTGATATAGACTAATACGCTGGCTGTACCCAAGTCTATTCCTAAATCCTGTCCTCCAAACATCAAATAATACCTCCATTTATAAATATATATATTATGACGATTAAATCATAAGTCTATTCCTTAAATTTACATAGTACAGCGTATATATTTCTATATAAATTACAAAAACCCTTTTTATTGTGCAAAATTTAAGCTCCGGTACTAATTTTGCTACCGGAGCTTTACAGCTAAAGCGGGGGCTATTATAAATTTAAGGTTTGATATTTCATTTTGGTTGCTTTTCCGCCTCTGATATGCCTTTCTGCCTTATTTTTATCCATTATTTCCTTAACCTGAAGAGCTACCACTGGATTTATCTTGGGCAGTCTCTCGGTAACATCCTTATGTACCGTACTCTTGCTTACGCCAAAAATTTTGGCTGCATCTCTCACTGTTGTCCTGCTGCTTATTATATACTTTGCTATCTCAAGCGCTCTTTCCTCAATGTAATCCTTCAACTCATATACCCCCTTATCTGTGTCTTTTTTACATTAATATGCGGAATTTTATCAATATAGAACATTTATTAAGCTCACACCCCTATCGATTCAATGATTGTTTGGGCAGATAAATCTTGGGGTCCAGATTTTTTCCATCTTTCATTATTTCAAAATGCAAATGAGGTTCCTCTGCTATTTCGATAATGGCAGTTCTTCCAACACCACTTATGACATCACCTTTTTTCACCTCTTGGCCTAATGTAACCATATCCAAAGTAGAAAGATTGCTGTATATGCTTGTTACTCCGCCTCCATGGTCAATGGCTATGGTCATGCCCCACTGAGGATCATTTGTTACTTCAGATATTATTCCATCCATTACAGCTCTAACTTGGCTGCCTTCCTCTGCTTTAATGTCTAAGCCTTCGTGAGTGGTCCACATGTCCAGAGTCTTTGAGTAAACAAGCTCAGTGTCTGAAAAATCTAAGCATATAGTGCCGAATACTGGGGCTAGCATAGTCTCAACCTTTGGTTCCTGCATTTTAATAGCAGTGACAGCAGTTTCTTTAGGCTTTTTCTCTGAAAGCTTTGGTTGGGAGGGTTGACTGACATTTACTTCTGTGATATCCTGTCTAGTCTCTTCTGCTTGTTCTGCAGGCTCTTCTTCTACTATGCTTATGCCACCTTGTAATGAGCCCGGCTCTTCTCCAATCTCTTCTAAGTCCTCAAACTCCTCCAGTCCTCTTTCAAAGTCCATCTCAGAATATCTATTGTCCAGATACCTTCTGTACTGCCATGCGCCTACAGTCGCCAACATTGCAATTATTATGATTACAACAGGGATAATGATTTTGCGTTTTGAAAAAAATTCATCAAACTTCATTTGTTACACCTCCACCAGTATTATTGCCAGAGGTTTCAAAAATAATACAAAAATTATTGCAAGCTTTCTAATGGGACAATTTCTACGCCAGTGTAATAATGCTTTATTATTTCTTGATATGTTGCACCATGTTTTGCCATTCCGTCAGCTCCATATTGGCTCATGCCTATTCCATGTCCATATCCAACAACTGCAAAGGTTATATGATTCTTGTCAATATCAACTGTGAAGTTTGATGAATTTAATCCAAACTGCTCTCTTATATCCCTTCCGGTGAAATATCTATCCCCAACTCTGATTTTTAGTATCCTCCCTCCACTGCTTCTCTCCATTATCTGTATCTGAGTTTCAATGTTCTTTTTGTCCAGCTTGATAGTATTATCCAAAGACTTCATACCTGACACAAAGTCATCAACGCTTATCTGTTTTGTGCTTATAAGCTTTGGAGAGTGATCCTCGTATTGACTTAATACACTTCTAAGGTAGGGCACTTTATTTATCCAAACATCCTCTGAATTTTCTGTGATTCCCCCACTGGTAGAGTGAAAAACTGCATCTATTAGTCTGTCTTCGTATACTATTACCTCACCTTCTGTTGAAGTCACTGCTTCATTAATTTTCTTATAATTCTTGCCCAGTGTATTAGGATCCACATAGGCCTGGCAATGAGTAGAATCTGTGCAAATATCCGCTTCAGGATGTTCGCTGCAGCCTTTACCTCCAAAACTTTTCATTCTAAGCAGAGTATATGTTCTGGCTGCAAGAGCTTGAGCTTTCAATGCTTCTATATGAAAGCTCGCTGGCATTTCTGCTGCCACAACGCCTTTGATATATTCTTCAAATTCCATGGTTATCAATTTATCTTTCTGACAATCATAAACTTTTAGATGAAGCTTACTTTCAGGAACCTTTTTCTCTTCGGTGCTCTCTCTGAAGCAGCTGATTACTGCTACCGGCAATGCAAAAAGCAAAAAAATCAAAAAAATAGCACTTAATGTATATCTTTTCATTCATCCACCTCTCAAACTCAGTTTTTGAAGCCTCGTTCAATTGCTATATTTATACTATTTGAGAGACACTAGGAATATGACTGCTTTTTATGCTATAAATTATGTATAATTATGCTGCTTTTTGGTGAACTTTGAATGATGTTTTTCCTTGAGTTTTATCGTCTAATATTATAGAATTGAAATGTTGAAGAGAATCCGGGGGTATGGTGATGAAAAACAAAGAATTGTGCAAAAAAATAGAAATCATGAGAGAAAATCTCCATGATTTAATAGAGAATTATGGAATTGAAAGTGATATTGTGCTTAACTTCAGTCAAGAATTAGATAAGTTATTATGTCAGTTGGAAACTATAAAATAATAATGACATTTTCACTCACTAATATTCAAAAGGTATTATAGGCGATCCGATCCAGATATAAGTCTTATCATAATATTGACTATAGCGCATCCCAATCTGAACATTAATCTTATTTCCATTGGATGTGATGAAATCATCTATTTTACGACTATATGCAGATATGCTAATAAGTTCTTGATTTTTTATGCTCTCAACTTCATTAGCGTCAATGGTGTTGAGAAGCTTATTTATGGTGGACTCAGCTAATTCCTTTGTTACTTTTCCTGCAAAATTTCCAATGACAACTATATCAAGTTCTATAGGCAGGTCCACCTTTGCATAAAATTCTTCCATGTAATTTCTATGTTCAAACAAGTTTTTGTAAAAACCATTAAAAACTACTATTAAGGAGAGATAGGTTTTTTCCCCTTGATCTTTGTTTCTGAAAGATTCAATGGTTATAGTGTATTTGGATCCATCTTCCTTTATACTTAGTATTCCTTTGTTCATATCTTCATGTGTTTCAAATTCTTTTATGATATTTTCTTCGTTAAAGCCAAATACACTTATTATCTCATCAAACTTCAAGCTTATCTCCTGCTGATCCATAAATTTCTCATTTATAATATTCCAACCTGTCAGCATGCTTTCTTCAATCACAGCATCCGATTCTTCAAGAAAAGTTAGTATAGCATCTTCGTTATTTATGCTTCCTGCTATATCCTTGCATATGAAACCCGATACAAGTATCAAAACAACACTTAAAGCAATGATTATTTTTCTTTTTCTCATATTATTCCACCCCTATAATGGGATTATTGCCTATTATTTGGGGTGATATACGTATTAGAACTCAGAGCTCAGAACTCAGGTTTAAGGTTTTCCTTTAGAGTCGGTCTCTAGTTGCAAAAAAAGCAGCTTGCGCTGCTTTTATATATCCATCTCTTTCAAATTTTCTGAGATAATCAGGTCTGCTTCTGTTGCTGCCAGAACTTCCTCAACAGTTGTCTCTGGAGCTATTTCTGTAAGCACTAAGCCCTTATCTGTCTTCTCTATAACTCCCATTTCAGTTACTATCAAATCAACCTGTCCTGCTGCTGTAAGGGGTAGAGTGCATTTCTTCAAAATCTTTGGATTTCCCTTTGCAGTGTGTTCCATGGCAATTATAACTCTTTTGGCTCCTACTACCAAATCCATAGCTCCGCCCATGCCTGGAACCATCTTGCCAGGTATCATCCAGTTTGCCAAATTGCCTTCCTGATCTACCTGAAGTGCTCCAAGAACTGTTACATCCAAGTGACCTCCTCTGATTATTCCAAAAGAAGTCGCGCTGTCAAAGAATGCAGCACCAGGTACTACAGTAGCAGGTTGAGCGCCTGCGTTTACTATGTCTGGGTCAATATTTGCTTCATCAGGAGCAGGTCCCAATCCTACGAATCCATTTTCTGATTGAAGCATAATATCTATTCCCTCAGGTATATAATTAGCAACGAGGGTAGGCATTCCTATGCCAAGATTAACCAAATCTCCGTCCTTTAATTCCTTTGCTACTCTTTTAACTATTATTTCTCTTTTTCTGTTTTTATCTTCAATCATTTTATTTCCTCCCCTCTACTATCATATCGACAAATATAGACGGGGTCATTACATCACTGGGGTCTATCTCGCCCACTTCTACCATTTCCTCTGCTTCAACTATTACTAAATCAGCAGCGGTAGCAATCAATGGGTTGAAATTCTTAGTAGACTTTTTATAATACACATTGCCTTTCTTATCAACCTTGCTTCCCTTAACAAGGGCTATATCAGCCTTCAGAGGAAGCTCCAGGAGATAATCCTTGCCTTCAACATTGATCTTTTGCTTGCCTTCCTCAATTACAGTACCTATGCCTGTTGGTGTCAGTACTCCGCCTAAGCCGGCACCGGCTGCTCGAATTCTCTCAGCCAAAGTACCTTGGGGTACAAGCTCAACTTCCATCTCGCCGGTATTCATGAGTCTGCCTGTCTCTGGATTTGTGCCTACATGGGATGCTATTACCTTTTTCACCATGCCTTTGACTACCCATTTCCCGACTCCCTTATCAGGAAAACCTGTATCATTGCATATCAGAGTAATATCTTTTACTCCCTTTTCAATTATTGCATCGACTAAGGTCTCAGGAGTTCCACAAGCCAAAAAGCCTCCTACGGAAATGGTCATGCCATCATGAATATGCTCTAACACTTGTTCAATGCTTTTTATTTTATTCACAAGTCCACCTCCACCATAAAGATTATTTAATTTGTCCAGATATATTATAATACATGTAGATTTTGTTTGCTACTGTTTAGGGATAAAATCCTCCGGCCTTTCCTTTATTTTACCTAAATGGTATAGAATGCTTTCTCCTATTCTCTCTGAAGCAAATCCGTCCCCATAGGGATTTACTGCATTGGCCATTTTGTCATATTCATTTCTATCTTCCAAGAGCAAAGAAGTCATAGCATAAATATTATCCTTATCCGTTCCTGCTAGTTTTAAAGTTCCAAACTTAATAGCTTCTGGCCTTTCTGTCTCACCTCTCAAGACCAAAACCGGCTTGCCAAGGGATGGCGCTTCTTCCTGAAGACCTCCTGAATCAGTGAGAACAAGATGGCATCTGTCCATCAAATTATGCATCTCCAGCACGTCTACAGGATCTATCAGGTGAATCCTTTCATGCCCTCCTAGTATTGAAAAAACTATATCCCTTACCGCAGGGTTCATATGAACAGGATACACTATCTCTGTATCCTTATAGTTTTCCACAATAGCCTTTAGTGCATTGCAAATGTTCTTCAAAGGTTGTCCCAGGTTCTCCCTTCTATGTGCTGTAACAAGTATCACTTTCTTGCTAAAATCAAGAGCCCTGAGAATTGGACTATTGAATACATAATCCTTTCTCACTGTAGTCTTCAAGGCATCTATGACGGTATTGCCAGTTATGTATATGTTATCCTGAGAAACCCCTTCTGCCAATAAATTGTTTTTTGAATTATTGGTGGGAGAAAAATGTATATCCGCCAATACCCCTGTAAGCTTCCTGTTCATTTCCTCCGGATAGGGGTAATACTTATTGAAAGTTCTGAGCCCTGCTTCCACGTGACCTAGCTGGACTCTGTTGTAATATGACGCCAAAGCACCGCAAAAAGTGGTGGATGTATCTCCATGAACCAGTACCATATCAGGCTTTACTTCCTTTATTACACCCTCCAAACCCATAAGTGCATTTACCATTATATCTGTCAGGCTTTGTCTGTCTTTCATTATATCCAGATCATAATCCGGCTTGATCTGAAAAATATCCAAAACCTGGTCCAACATTTCCCTGTGTTGTGCAGTAACACATACCACAGATTGAAAATCATCGCTTTTCTGAAGAAAATTAACTAAGGGAGCCATCTTAATGGCTTCCGGCCGGGTACCAAATACTGAGAGAATTTTTATCATAGCAACCTCCTAAAAAAAGCACAGCCAAATTTAGGCCGTGCTGTTTTTGCTTTTTCGTTAAACATCAAGTTTGTTGTTAGTGTCTCCTGCATCTAATAGTCCTAAATATTTTACCCCCATAGAGGCTAAGAGAAAAACCACAAATACAAGTATATATGCAGTTTTAAGCTTTGTCTCCACCAAAGCTACAGCGCCTGCTCCCAAAACTGCACTTATAGAATAAAGAGTTAGTACAGCTTTTTTCTGACTATATCCTTTTGCCAATAACCTATGGTGCAAATGCCCTTTATCCGCCTCCACCATAGACCTTCCGCTGGCAAATCTCCTTATCATTGCAAACAGTGTATCGAATATAGGCAATCCCATTGCAAAAATAGGAACCAGCATAGATAGAGCTGTGGCACTCTTCAAAACACCCAGTACGGATATTACAGAAAGCATATAGCCTAAAAACATGGCTCCTGTATCACCCATAAATATCTTGGCAGGATTGAAGTTATAAGGCAAGAACCCTAATATAGATCCTGCAAGTATTGCTGTCATAACTATAATATAAGCTTCTTCAGGTCCTGTAAGCAAAGCTACTACCATAAGAGTAACTGACGATATTGCTGATAAACCTGCCGCCAATCCATCAAGGCCATCGATAAGATTGAATGCATTGGTAAGTCCCACAATCCAGAACAAAGTCACTGGATAGGCAAACACTCCTAGTTCTATCCAATTACCCTCAATGATGAAGTCCAGTGGATTGGTTATCCTATCTATCCTTACTCCGGAATACATAGCTATAATAGCTGCAATTATTTGAACGGCAAATTTTGTCTTTGCTGAAAGAGGTTTGATGTCGTCAAAATACCCGCAAATTACAATTAATGTTGCACCTGCCAATACTCCTATAATCTTTTGATTTAAGGGCACATATAGAAGTATTCCTATAAGGCAAGCAAAATAAATAGATAAACCACCTAGCAAAGGAGTGGGTTTTTTGTGAACTCTTCTGGTATCCTTTGGTACATCTATGGCTTTTACTTTTTCTGCCCAGTGTATTACAAAAGGAGTAACAGCACATGCAAAGATAGCTGGGATTGCAAAAGCCATAATTAAGTTTTTCATTTTATCACTCCCGGGTATTATAGTTTAATCTGTCCAATATTTTCATTTTAAATCATAAAAACATCAAAGTCAAACTTGTATTATACAGGTTTTATCAGTTCTCCCCATATTATTTTTAACTATTTTTAAAAAATAACATGATACAAAATTTTCTTTTTTGTTTCATTTTGAAACCACTAAAAACACTGAAGGACACTGTTTTTTCATTTTAGTGCCTGTTTTACTTCATAAATTCATTAGTAGTTCTTGTTAATTAATTTGCTTCTGGTCTCAACAGCCAACGGAACGGTTATGAACCGTTCCCTACATCGCTGCGTTCAAAATGACATATCACCTATTTGCCCATTTGCCTATTAGCCCATTTGCCTATTAGCCCATTTGCCTATTTGCCTATTTATCAATTTTTACGACAGTAATTCCCGATTCTTCCAACATTTCAATTGCTAGAGGGTCATTATATTGTTCCCTCAATACTATCCTTTTTATTCCAGAATTTATGATCATTTTTGTGCAGAGAACGCAAGGGGATAATGTGGTATAGATGGTTGCTCCATCAATTGCCGTACCGAACACAGCAGCCTGGATTATTGCATTTTGCTCTGCATGGAGTCCACGACACAGCTCATGCCTTTCACCTGAAGGCACATTGTTATTAGCTCTGGTACAGCCTACCTCTGCGCAGTGCTTAAGACCCTTTGGAGCCCCATTATATCCTGTAGACAAGATACGGTTGTCCTTAACAATAACAGCTCCCACCTGCCTTCTCATGCAGGTTGACCTTTTTCTCACCACTTCGGCTACTTCCATAAAATATTGGTCCCAAGAAGGCCTTTTCATATCATTATTCATAATACTCTCCTCAAGGATTTATTATTTTGTGCCGAACAATCTGTCTCCGGCATCTCCCAAACCCGGTACTATGTAACCATGATCATTTAGTTTTTCATCAACTGCTGCAATATAAATCTCTATGTCGGGATGAGCCTCTACCACTGCTTCAATACCTTCCGGCGCTGCCAGGAGATTCACAAGTTTTATGTTTTGAGCACCCTTTTCTTTCAGAAAAGTTATTGCTGCTATGGCTGAACCACCTGTAGCCAGCATGGGATCCAGAACAATAAGCTCTCTTTCTGCTACGTCGGTAGGAAGCTTGCAATAGTATTCTACAGGCTTCAGGGTCTCAGGATCTCTATAAAGACCTATATGTCCGACTTTAGCTGTTGGTACCAAGCTCAAGAGACCATCAACCATTCCTAATCCTGCTCTAAGTATGGGAACAATTCCAAGTTTTTTGCCCGATATAACTTTTGACGTAGTTTTGCATATAGGAGTTTCAATTTCTATATCCTCAAGTGGAAGATTTCTGGTAACTTCATAACCCATGAATAATGCTAATTCTCCTACAACCTCTCTGAATTCCTTGACACCTGTATTCTTGTCTCTCAAGATTGTCAGCTTATGCTGTATCATGGGATGGTCTATTATGTGTACATTACTACCGTATTTTTTCATTTTTCTCCTCCTTTTGTTTTGCTTTTAGGTATTCCTTTTTAGTCCTGTTATATGATGCGTATTTTTGCTATTTTTTGGTTCGGTTCACGGCGCGGGGCGCGTGACACATGGTGCGTGGTGCTAAAG
>NZ_JAWLCK010000089.1:0-11402 GCF_041687175.1 Lutispora sp. | reverse complement strand
GTGTTTTCACCTCTTTCAGGTTTATACGGTATACCCAGGGAAACCTTACCATTTCCGTAGTTTGTAACATACTCTGTCTTACCGTTCTTCTGATATCCAACTGTGATGTCAAACACTGGTCGATTACCTATGAGTCTCTTTGCTTCATTAGACAACTTTTTCTGCACACTTGCAGAAACCGTAACAGCACCGCTTGATTGTCTATCAATCTCAGCAATAGCTTCACTGTCAAGGGTTATATCAAACACAGAGGAACCGAACTTGACATACTTCACGCCTGCTTCTTTCAAGAGATCCATAACCCCAGCTTCCAAGCTGACACTCATGCTGTCACCTGTGCCGCTTCCTTCAACTGTAATTTCCACTGCAATTCCTTCTGCTTCCTTACCTGACTGCTTAGCCGCATTCAGCGCAGCATTTACAGCATCCTTAACCAACAGCTCGGTAATCTTTGCAGAGAGAACACCATCCTTTACTGTACCGGATACGTTCATCTTTGCCACCGACGGCTTATTTGACTGATTATCAGTAGTTATCTGTGATGTATTTACATTTGTGGAGCTTCTTCTGTCTTCTCTATCACTGTCATCTCTGTCGTTGTCATTATTATTGGTTTTTTCACCCCTAGAAACCAGTGCAGTCGTTCCTGTGAATAAGCCCGCCGCATTTCTTGCTACCAATGGTATCGATATGCTTTCGTTTACACCAACTTCAGGATAAAGCTTACCAGTAATATTGAATTTTCCTTTTTCATCGGCTATCACTTCAACTGCTTCCAATTCTGCAACAGAATTACTGTCACTAGTAACACTTACCACCGTTCCGCTTTCAGTATGGCCTGTTATCGTGAATTTGCCGTCATAGTAATTCGCCTTGAATACCGGATTATCCAAGGAGATAGTCGGCGCTGTATCCGTCATCCTTATTCCGATGTAGTCAACAGTAACATCACCTTGTTCATTTACAGCAGTGATCTTGAGATTGATGGCACCTGTAAAATCATCCGGAGTGCTGAAGGTCAGTATTTTCTCAAATCCTGATGTTTCCTCTACAACGCTGCCATTATCCATTCTGGTCACAACAATTTTAGCATCAGTATCAGATTCTATTGTAATATCCTTCTTACCGCTGACATAGATAAGTTTCATTCCATCGCCGGAGAAAGCCGGGTTATAAGTAAGCACCGGGAATTTTGCTTTTGGAAGCAGCTTGGCCTCGCTCATAGCTTCTTCACTTTCTATCATTGAGGTATCATTTTTCCCGTCATTGTCACTGTCTATAAGATACTTGAATGCTGCAATACCTGCCTTGTACTTCTTGTCCGCTTCCAAATGATAATCCTTATCTCCTACGGTCAAAGCCATATCAAATGAATATACCTCACCTTCCGGTGTCAGATTAGCCGCTTCAAGCTGATAACCCATGCCGGTAGAAACATACTTGCCGTTTTCCTCTTGATACAAGCTTATGATATAGCCGTCTACATCTCCTACAGCAGGAGCCTTCCATTTAACGCGCATAACTTCGCTTCCTATGGATTCAAGGCTCACAATTTGAGGCTTGTCTGGTTGTTCATTGTTTGTATAGCTTACTGTTGTGTCAAATTCATGGGTATCCAAAGGCAAGTATACAAACTCTTCTGCAGTGATTTTTCCATTACCGTCAAAATCATCTTTAACTTTTTCCAGTAAAGTTATGGTCAAGTAATATTCTCCCGTTGGAGCAATATTACCAATAAGATTAAGGGTTTCATTAATATTTTCGGATGTCACTTCACTCTGACTTAATAAATAATCTGTACCGCCTTTTTCATTTCCTAAATAGGTCTGGATTATATATTCAGTATTGTCAGTTCGATCTATTACTTTTCCTTCCAAACTGCTGCCTTTCAACTCCATGTTATTGAAGGAAGCATATGGGGTTGCATAAATACATGCTATGTCAAAATCCATATCTTTGTTGGAAATCGTATAGTTGCCTGCTTCTTTAAGCTTTATAACAACATCATTGGGATTAACGACCATATTTGCTTCGTTTTTATTTTCAATGTCACCGTTACCATCAATTACAGCACGTATGAGACTAACGTCAGTTTCGTCATTTTTCTTTACTTTGAGTTCCTCGATTAAATCCTCTGTATTTCCGCTCTTTGGCACCAATCGGAATAACAAATTGTCGATGTCAATCTTTTCACCATCTATAGTCACTATATATTCTCTTTCATTATCACCCACCTGAACAAGGGTTACACCTTCATTTTCAGCATCGTTTTTCACAACTGAAGCAATACCTATTGAAGAAGGCTCTCCGTAAACCGCATCCACAACTGTATCATAATTTTCTCCTCCATAGACCGCCATTGCAACTGTATCAGCATCGTTCAAGGCGGCACTTGCTGTAAGCAGCTTCATGTTGTCTCCCATGACCAATATACCTACTCGTTCGCCTGTTTCTTCGTCTATGAATATGCTCCTGTTATATGCATTTAAATCCTTGGGGAATGGGTTAAACTCCTCGCTTATTGATCCAAACTCAAAGCCTACATTATGTCCGTTTCCGCTTCTGAACAGATAGTATACTCGATATTTTATTCCTAAAAAATCACTGCTGTAAGCAACTCCTCCATAATATGCAGCATTTTTTATTCCGCCCCTTGCAGTATTTCCTATTTCATTCATCATATCTTTGAATGAAGACGTATTCAATTTTACATTTGGGAATACTGTCTGTCCTCCAATTACAAAATCGAGCTTTTTATTGGCAAAGGTAAAACCTCCAACCAAAGGCACATCATCTGGTATCTGTATCTTCCCTCTTATGTTTCCTCTGGCATCAACAAGGACATATACATCTGCTCCAGATGCAAACTTATCTGCATCAACAAAGGCAAAAGCATTAACCTCTCCGCCTGCCTTGATCCATGCCTTATCTTCAGGCTTTGGTATGCAAAGCAATATGCTCATTCCACCACCTAGCTTGAACCCTTTATATTGAGTGCCTTTGTATGTTCGTATATCCCCTGCAAGCTCCTGATATATGCTGAATTCTTCGATTATATCAGCTTTCAGTATCTTCACATCTTCCAGGGTTGCTCCATAATAACCCGGACCAACTGTCACTGTTGCCTTACCCTCTACGGTTTCCAGTACTGTTGCCTTAGCAGAAAGGGATAACCTGGCAGGAGGAATGGCGAAGAAGTCACCTTTGATTGTATCGGCAAAGCCGCTAAAGCCGCCTCCAACACCGTTAAGTTCTGCCACTACTACCGGCGGCACAAGAGGAATACCGGTTTCTCCGGCAGTAAACAGGTAGAGCGTATCCGGGAAAAGCATGCCGTTTTGGATACGCTTAAGCTTAAGCTTAGCCTCTGCTTCAAGCAAATCATATACATTTATCTCCATTTCAAATCCATAGCTCTCTTCTCCAGGGAATGTGTTGATCTCACCTTCTACTTCTGCCGTTTCCATTCCCAGCAGTTCACTCATGTCAACCTTGCCTGAAGCCTCAAATCCTATGAAACCAAAGGTTCCGTCCTCTCTATTGCCTGCACCTAATCGATTCATATTAATTTCTACAATATCGTACACCGGCGTCTTCATGCTCATGTCTCCGCTAAAGGTTAAATTGCCGTTTTCTTCAGCGGTGACACTGTCTACACTGCAAACTGTGCCTGGGATATCAAGATGTAGGATAGCTGCGTTGTTTTCAGGATCCATTTCAATTTTCATCTTGTCATCATCAAACTTGAACTTCAGGCTTGTATCTTTATTGCCATTCCTCGGCAAATAGAACTTAAAGGTCGGTGCAGACAGACTTACTCAGGTAGCCTTTATTTCGCCATTTTTAGTAATGACAATTCCCGTACTTTTATCGGTAATAGACCATGAGGCGGTTATTGCAGGCGCCAGCCTAAGGGAATTTCCCTTGCATATATAGTCTCCGTTTTCCTTCTCCTCAAATTCGCCTTGAAAAACCGCCAGCAGATTTTTTCCATAATCTCTGCTCAGACCGTCCATACTGTTTCCAGGTTTTGTTACAAGCTTGCTGCCGTCTTTTACAATTCCCAAATATGTCGCATTTCCAGATATAGTCACCGGGTCAGGCGGCGGGTTTTTACCTTCAGTATTGGAATAAAGATCTCTGAAACCCCATAAGGCTCTTGAGTTATAATAGTCTTTTTCTACTATATCATGGACAGCGAATAGATCTTTGCCATCATATTTCAGATATATACCGTAATCATTTAAGTCATTGAATTTATCTGCTAAATGTCCTTCTACACCACCCAATAGTATCCCTTCATAATCCTGTTTCTCTTCATTCCAGGCCCATCCTGTAAATTCTATATATCCGTCAAGAGCCACAAACTGATTTGCATAAGAAAAGGAATCGGTATAGACCTCGTCTACATTCTCCGCACTTATATATGATTCTTCGGGAAACAACGGCGATGAATAAAAGAGCTTATTTGGTACACCATCACTAGTATATGATTCTGTAATATGCCTGTTTATTCGAATATTGGGTTTTATGTTGTGTCCAACAGCACCAAAGTTTCTATGAATTGTAGTCCAAAGCAAACGGCGGTTATCACCACTAAAAAAACCCGACGATTCTATAAGTGTGGCTCTGCCTTCTATACCCCAGGTTGTACCGTCGTCTTTGCTATCTTTATAAATAATTTCCGTCCTTGGAAGATATATGTCATGGGCACCGCGGTCCAATTTTACAACCTTATAGCAAATTTCTACAACAGCATGTCCTAAACTTCCAGCGCCTATGTGCATCGTCTGGATAAGTCTTGGGTTTTCCTTATCACTGTCATCAATTTTTATGTCTTTCTGTGTCGCAAGAAAAACACTATAGAAATCCGTCTGCCATATTTCCTGATCATTAGAAAATTGCATAATAAATACATTCTTTTCTGTATAATCCGCGAAATTAATTTCATTAATGCTCTTCTGCGACGGGTATGTATGCAAATTTCCGTCAGGGCTGACGTAAAAACCTATGAAGTCATTTTTCAGGTAAAATATCTTTTTACCTCCTACAGTTTCCTCACCTGCAGTCACATTTCCGGGATTATACTCCATAGCACCTACATAGGCATACACAGGCATAGGCAGCATGCTAAGCATCATGGCTGCACACAGCAGCATACATAATAGTCTTTTTGTACTTTTTAGCTTCATTTTCTCTCTCCTCTCCTTTTAGTATTTTCTCTTATGTGTTTCATGACCTGGTTGCAGCAAAGTAAATTTATGTGCTTGTCAAAGTTGCTTAATTATGGTGAGTAAACATGGCAATCAAGCTCCTGATTGCTGCCAGATATATATCTTTCTCCACTTCAACATATCCCACAACCCATTCAAAGAGTTTTACCAAACTACCCCTCGGCAGGATGGGAATTAGTTTGCCATCAGCCACAAGCAGACAGGCTGCATCATTATTAGGCTTTGCTATGCCACCTATTTCTCCTATCACGGTAAAATTACCATCCGGGTAAAGCTTTTTCATTTCCAGCACTGTATAATACGGGAGCTTGATTCCGCTGAGAGACTCTCGATAAAATTTCTGAGCCCTTGTCTGTGGGTAGATCCGATAAAGCATCGCAATCACCTCTAAAAAAATTATATAAAGAATTTTTATTTATAACGTTAAATGGCGAAATTAATCCTTTTATTGGCGAAAATGGCATAAAAAATACCCTGCAAATATTTGCAGGGCAATAATGATTCTAATGTATTGGAAATGCTGCCATAAGGGTGAATAAACTCCCGTCGTATGCTGTTTTTATGAACCCACCATTAGCTTCTACTATCCTCCTTATATTTTTCATCCCCAATCCATGGGACTTTTCTCTCTTTGTTGAGACAAAACCTCCATTTTGAAGAGTAAGACATCCATCATATGAATTTTCAACTTTTATAAGCAGTTGGTTATTTATAATTCTTGCCTCCACCGATACAAACCTTTCTTGCTGATTATCGAGCTTTTCACAGGCTTCGATAGCATTCTCTATAGCATTTCCCATAACAATGCAAAGGTCACTGTCACTGATAGACAACTGCTTCTGAATACTGCAGGTGCAGTAAAACTGAATACCGCTTTTCTTTGCCATCAGGAAATAATAGCCCATAATAGAATTGGCTACGGCATTGTCGCAGAATACGGGAAGCGGGTCTGTTTCAGTAATCTCAGCAAGTTCGTTTAAAAAGTTAATTAGTTCATTATAGCGTTCATCTTCAGCCAGTCTCTTGATTACACCTACAAAGTGCCGGATATCATGCTTTACTTCCCGGATCTCATTTATTTGCTCGCTCAATGCATTATAATACTCCTTCTGCATATCCATTTGCTTCTTCGCCTGTAAAAGCTGAAGAGAAGATATGGTATACTCATTGTATAACTCTGCCATACGCAATGCGTTAACCAGACCCAGTATCATCAGATACACCGAAAGTAAAGTTATCAGCGCCAGCGATAAATTAAAGTAAATATTACCATTAATATAATAGCAATCAATAATCAGCCCTGAAATAGCAAGTATAGAACCCCAGTATACAAATATACCGTACTTTTTTAAATTATTTCTCCCATAATATATCTTAAACAGGATATGAAATTCTATTGCAAACGCAGAAGCAGGCAAAAGGATAGTTAAATAGCGGTTATAAAACCCATTGGGTATAAAAAGATATATTAGATATAACACAGAGTAATAAATTAAAGAAGCTATTCTTCTCTCTTCGTGAAAAAGCTAAGTCAAACTGCTCCTGTACCATAAAGATCAATAGAAATTTAAGCAAAAATGTTGCAAGGAACATCAACTCATTGGTAGTTTCATAGGATAGATTGAAAAACAACCACTTCTGCCAGAAACTGTAGAATTCAGTAGTCATCATGAGACGCATGAGCATTAGAAATGCTATGGTTGGAAGCCAGGCAGAATGTTTCCCTTTACGAGAAAATACATAAATTGCAATCAACACAAAAAATGAAATCAACACTGTTCCAAACAGGATAAAACGGATGTTGTTTCTGACATTGCTTTCCTGTATGGTTCGGTCATAGTCCTTTAAAACAGGTGCCATATAAAGACCAGAAAATCTTGTGGTCGCTACCTCAATTACCAACTCATGATCTTCTCCTGGTGACAGTGTCACAGGGTAAAGCTTTGCTTTGGGTTGTGTATATATTTTTCCAATATTCTTTGATACAATGCCGCTTTCAGCAGTCATAATTCCGTCAATAAATACACGGTAAGCACTGCCGAAATCAGGCAAGTAGACTGTTACAGGCTTTTCATATTCCAGTCCTTGCAGTATGAGACGATAGCTTGCGAATCCTTCAGCCGTCAGCCAGTTTCCGCTGATTTTGTACTTTGACCAATAATCCGGTACTCTGATATAAAAATCAGGCTTATCATCCTGCTGAGGATCAGTAACAATCAATCGGTTCCAATAAAACTCCCAGTTTCCGTCAAGGACTATTGTCTGATCAGGAGAAATCTTATTTAGATTTATATTTCCATCAATTGCTGTTGGTGCATCGGTAAGGTTATGGTAAAACACAGTATAAACTACAGGGAGATGAGTAAACAATATTACATAAATCAGTCCTAAAATCAGATTAGCTCTTATGTACTTTGATTGTCTCATTCTACATATCCTCTACCCATATGGGAAAATAAGTATGTATAATATTTTTCTTTTGCATGCTTTAACCTCTTCTTAGATATACTTATCATAACCTGTCCGATGCTGAAATGAGCCTCGCCCATTTTATTAATGTGAGCAGCATTTACAATAAAGCTCTGGTGACATCTTATAAATGACTCTTCCGGCAGCTTTGGTTCTATATCATCCAGCTTGCCATAGCACTGCAGTTTGCTTCCGTCGGTCATATGGAACAGAATAAGCTTGTCCTGACTCTCCATGTACAAAATGTCTCGCCAATCAATAATATGTATGCTGGATTTATATTTAAAACTGATTTTATAGTTATTTTCGCTTCTAAGCTCATCAAGAGCACGGTCCAGCACACAATACAATCGTTCAATATTCAAGGGTTTCAAAATATAGTTAAAGGCGAAGACTTCATATGCTTGCTGAAAATGATCCTTGCTCAATGAGGTAAATATAATCTTTATATCCTTATTTCTGCTGCGAATTCTCTCTGCTGTTTTAACACCATCTATTCCAGGCATATATATGTCCAAAAATAGGATATCTGCAGATATGTTGTCATCAAGAAAGTCATCAATCAGCATTTCCCCGTTATTATAGGCAATGATCTCGAAAGTATCATCATAATTGTATAAGGCTTTTTCTAAAAGCTCTGCGTCTTCTTTATTATCGTCGCAGATGGCTATTTTAATTGCCACAAAAACATCTCCTCATCATGAATAATCTATGATTTCTCCCTTAAATAGCATACTAAACTTCAAGAAGGTCAAGATAATCAGAAATACCCTTGACAAGGTAATATTATGCACCTTCTCCGTCATGGGTTTCGATCAAATCTATAAACCATTCTGAACGTTCAATAACAGTTGATATGCAATACATCCTTATTCATTTGACCCATAATGCATTGTAAATATTGTGCATAGTGTTCATAAAATCTTCCCCTTGCTTTGTTATTTCATATAACATCTTGACCGACCAGTATAATTTAATATTAACAATATTTTTTTTGACATGTCAACAATCTTATGTAAGTTATAGAAAATAAAAGAAAATTTGTCATTACTCCATCCTATATCAGAATGGAGTAATGACAAATTTATAATTGCACCTTAAACGCCTCTATATAATCCTTCCTTCTTCAGTCTCTACTTTATTCACAAAGTCCATATAATAACAATCCGCACCATGATCGACGATTACTTTTGCTTTTGTGATGTGGATTGCTAAAATGATGCAGTTTTCACTGTTTTCATTATTTGCGTCGTCATACCATTCTGCAAATGCTTGACGAAGTTTAGCTCTAATCTCAGCATTTTTCGGTTCTAGAACCCATCCGAGATTCTCACCGATACCATTTCCGGAAAACCATCCGTTGCTAACCGCAAATGCAACTTCAGGGTTTTTAGCTATCTGCTGCATTTTAGTTGATTTTGCCCAGGTAGTAATATAAAACACACCATCTTCATAAAGAGCGTCCACTTCGCGGACATAAGGACGGGATTTATCCTCTGAATTGGATTCCATTGCAATAGTTGCAAGAGATATAACATTGTCTTTTCCGTTGCCACATCTTTCCTCAATTATTTTTAACCCTTCTTCATATCTGCTCATTTTTATTCCTCCCCACTTTTTACTCGTTTAACACTATAACTGGTTCTCTTTCATTATCTGAAATAATACCTTATCTATTATAATTAATTCCCATCATATACCAATAATTTGTAAGTTTCAACACATTTCTTTATTTTACTACATATTATAAAAAGTACTATTATCAAAAAAGGCAGCAATCTTTCCATTTTTCATAGCACAAATTCTATCAGAATATTTGGCTGCAAAATTGATATCATGCATTACAGTCAGAATTGTTCTTCCAAACTGATCAGCAGCATGTCTTAAATGCTCCATCATTTGAACAGAGCGAGCAACATCAAGATTATTCAGAGGCTCATCTAAAAGTACATATTCAGTCTCTTGGCACAAAACCATTGCTACATATGCCCTTTGCCTTTGACCGCCAGAAAGCTCATCTAAATATCTATTCCAACAAAAAACCCTGCACACCAGTGCAGGGCTCAGTAGCTAGGGGTTACGCATATATGAATGCTCCTTGACCTTGTCCAAATGGAAATCAAAAAACTAAATTAAATATTAGTTTGTATTAATCTGAACACTATTACTTGCGCCATCCCAAGATACATCAAACTTTAAAAAATGACCTAACTCCCTAAGTTTAAAATAATTGCTTCCATTAATAACATATCCGGTTAGACTAATATCAATGTCATTTAAATATATTTTGGGCTTGGATAGTTTCCCGATCCTTGTAACTCCATCTCCTTCCACAAGCTCACCACCTACTACAGTGTAAGAGTTCCCTGTAATTATATTAATGGCATTTTTCTCTTTATCCCATACTATATCAAATCGGCTATCCGTATCACTCAAAGCTTTCGCAATATCACGAAGCTTGAAATAATTGCTATTATCAATTTGATATGCATCAAAATCTATCTTTTTGCCATTGACAAATATTCGAGATTTGCTCGGTATTGCTTGTTTCTCTGATGACAAATCCAGCAGAATTGGATTGCGAATAATCATCTGTTTACCATCTTTTTTAACCCAGGCGGACTCATCGGAAAAAACTTGAGCATCATCATAGATTAGAGGAATGACTACTTTACCTGTTTTATCAATATATCCATACTTGCCATCCTTTTTTACAAGAGCCAATCCCTCAGAAAAACTTTTAGCAGAATCATAAATCAAAGGAATTATTAGCTTTCCGGTTTTATCAATAAAACCATATTTATCTATTCCATAATGTCCAGTAGAATAACTATTATCAGTATCCTTAGCAACTAATGCTAATCCTTCTGAAAAATTCTCTACTTCATCATAACTATCTAATGAAATCACTTCTCTTCCAGTTTTATCAATAAATGCCTCTCCTTTATCAATTTTTCTAACCCAAGCCAATCCTTCTGAAAAATTTCTTACTAAATCATATTTTATAGGAATGACTATTTCTCCAGTTTTATCAATAAAACCGGCGAGACTTCTTCCGTCTATATAATCATATACACCTGCCAATCCTTCAGAAAAACTATTAACATTTGCATATATAGCAGGTATAGCTAGTTTTCCACTTTTATCAATAAAACCCCATTTCCCCGTATTTACTACGAATCCATCTGAAGGAGATGATGAACCATTTAAAAATCTGCTCATTTCTTCAGAAAAGTTGTCAGCATAATTCTCTGCAATACTAAAAACTTCTTTTCCTGTTTTATCAATAAATGCCGTTTTATTATTAATTTTAACCTTGGAAAGCCCATCAGAAAAACTGTAGTCCAAACGATAATTAGCAGAAATAACTTCATTTCCTCTATTATCAATATAACCATATCCATGATATGTTCTTATCAAAGCTAATCCATCAGAAAAATGATCTGCATACAGATATTTTGCAGGTATCACTTCCAAGCCATTTATATTAATAAAGCCATATAAACCATTCTTTTTGACTCGTGCTACTCTATTTGAAAAAGGTCCTACACTTGAATATTCTGTAGTCAATTCAACTATTTCAAGTTCTTCTTGAGTATAGGACTCAGCATAGACACATGGTAAGGTAGTTAGAATTATAAGAAGTGATAAACAGAGTAAAAGAATTATTTTCTTTGTTTGTTCCATTTTAGTGCCTCC
>NZ_JAWLCK010000088.1:0-11406 GCF_041687175.1 Lutispora sp. | reverse complement strand
ATGCCATTCTTCATGACTATGCAGAATTGATTGTGGGAAGGATGGGTATCCCCTATAGGGAGAGGGGAGTATCGGTAATAACGCTGATTGTAGACGGCAACAATGATGAGATCAGTGCACTGACTGGTAAGCTAGGCAGGATATCGGGAGCCTCTGTAAAATCTATGGTGACTAAAAATAATAAATAAAACGGAAGGAAGCGTTAGTTATGAACTTTCTTAAAAAGTATCAAAAGGAATTTGAAGAGTATGATAAGCTAGATTGTGATTTTATTGACGATGATAAGATTTGGGCACAATTAAGCAAGTGGGAAAATCCAACAAAAGAAGATGTGCGACATGTACTGAAAAAAGCAGAGCAATGTGTTCGACTTGAGCCGGAGGAAACTGCCATACTGATTCAGAACAAAGATAAGACCACCATACAAGAAATGTACGAACTAGCCCATCAGTTGAAAGAAGAAGTATACGGAGATCGCATAGTGTTTTTTGCGCCATTATATATAAGTGATGAATGTGCCAATAACTGCCTTTATTGCGGTTTCCGATCCAGCAATACTGCCATGCACCGCAAGACTCTTACAATGGACGAGATTGAGCAGGAAGTTCGAATAATGATTGAAGAAGGACAGAAGAGAACCATTCTGGTTTATGGAGAATCACCTGCCACGAGTATAGATTTTATGTGTGAATCAATTAAGAAGGTTTATAGTGTAAAGACCGAACATGGGGAAATACGACGAGCAAATATTAACTGCGCTCCTCTTACTGTTGATGAATTGAAAAAGCTGAAAAAAGTCGGAATAGGCACATACCAGGTTTTTCAGGAAACTTATCACCATGAAACATACCGAAGAGTTCATCCTCAGGGGACAATTAAAGGCCACTACCGCTGGAGGCTTTATTCTATGGATAGAGCACAGCAGGCAGGTGTAGATGATAATGGCATAGGTGTTTTATTCGGGTTATATGACTGGCGTTTTGAGGTAATGGGGCTCTTGTACCATACCATCCATCTGGAGGAAACCTTCAATGGTGTAGGACCACATACCATTTCTTTCCCTCGTATAACTCCGGCAACAGGTACGCCCTATTCAGAGCATCCTGAATATGCTGTCAGTGATGAAGATTTTAAAAAGCTTGTGGCTATATTGCGCCTTTCTGTTCCTTATACAGGCTTGATTTGTACAGCTCGGGAACCTGAGCATGTGCGTCGAGAGGTGATTCCCTTAGGTGTTTCACAGATTGATGCAGGAACTCGTATAGGTGTGGGAGCTTATTCAAAGTCAAAGAGTGCTAACCAGCTTCCTGATAAGGAGCAATTTTCAATTGGTGACTCAAGGTCTTTAGATTATGTGGTAAAAGAAATATGCGATATGAATTGTATTCCTTCCTTCTGTACTGCATGCTACCGTGCCGGCCGAACGGGAGAGCATTTTATGAAAGTTGCAAAATCCAAGTTTGTACACAATTACTGTATCCCTAATGCCATATTTACTTTGAAGGAGTATCTGTTGGACTATGCTTCAGATGAGACTAGGCAAAAAGGAGAAAATGTTCTAAAAAGGCATATAGAGCAGTTCCGTGGAGAACCGGTTTATAATAAAATACTTGAGAATCTATCAAGAATTGAGAAAGGTGAGCGTGATCTGCGTCTATAGGAGGTTTCTATGAACATAGACTTATCGGATGTAAAAAAAATATCCCAATGGATGGAGTCTGCAGGGAAAAAAGAGCTATCAGATATTATCCGTTTTTATTATGAAAAAGCTTCAGAGAGTGAATATTCTGCACTGCATCAGTTGGCATGTAAGGCGCGGGATATGTACTACCATGGCAGGGTATATTTTCGAGGATTAATTGAAATCTCAAGTTATTGCAGAAATGACTGCTATTACTGCGGGCTCCAAAGGAGCAATTTACACACATCTCGGTACCGCCTTTCAGAAGAGCAAATACTTGGCTGCTGTAAGAAAGGTTATGAAATTGGATTCCGTACTTTTGTGCTGCAAGGTGGTGAAGATGCCTATTATACGGACTTGAGATTGTGCAGAATTATTTTTAAAATCAAGGAAAAATATCCGGATTGTGCGGTGACTCTTTCTGTTGGAGAGAGAAGCAGAGAATCCTATAAGAAATTGTTTGATGCAGGTGCAGACCGTTACCTCCTCCGGCATGAAACAGCTAATGAAGAACATTATAGAAAGCTTCATCCACTGGAAATGAGCTTGGAAAACCGCAAGCGATGCTTATATTATCTTAAGGAAATCGGATTCCAGGTAGGAGCTGGTTTTATGGTGGATTCTCCTTTTCAGAACTATGAGATATTGGCGGAAGATTTCATTTTTCTACGAGAATTGGAGCCCCATATGATCGGTATCGGACCTTTTATCCCACATAAGGATACAAGGTTTGCCGGATATTATCATCCATCTTCCCGACATGCGCTGATTTTGCTGTCTTTAATCAGAATCATGCTACCAAAAACCCTGCTTCCGGCTACCACTGCCCTAGGAACAGTAGATAAGCTTGGACAGAGGAAAGGGTTTGCAGCCGGTGCAAATGTTATAATGCCGAACTTATCACCTTTGGAACATAGAGCTGATTATTCATTATATGATAACAAGCTTTATACTGGATTGGAAGCTTCCGAACATCTGACGGCACTTGCCCGTAATATTGAGTCCATGGGTCTTGTACCAGATTTTTCAAGGGGAGACTATGTGGACTTAAAAAATGCAGGTACATCCCTATCATCAGGAAAAGCATGCGGAAAGGAGAAAAAGTAATGGAAAATATGAATGCAACCCCAATGGCAAACCGCTTTACCATTGGTATTTTCGGCAGAAGAAACGCAGGTAAATCTTCTTTGATAAATGCTTTGACAGGGCAGAATATAGCTGTTACCTCCGAAGTTGCGGGAACCACCACAGATCCAGTTTATAAAGCAATGGAGCTTTTACCCATTGGTCCCGTCGTGTTTATTGATACGGCAGGTTTGGATGATACTGGGGAGCTGGGAAAACTAAGAATTGAAAAAACCTACGAGGTGTTGCGAAAATGTAACCTTGCCCTGGTTGTCATCGATGTTGAATCTGGGATCACCAAGTTTGAAATGGAATTTGTTGAACAGCTTTTAAAGCGAAAAATTCCCTGCGTAAGTGTGCTCAACCAATGTGATAAACGAATGCCTGGCACTGATGAGCTTGAGAAGCTAAGGCAAAACCTTAAAACTCCTCTTGTATGTGCTAGCTGCCGCAGTGGTATGGGAATTGATGATATTAAGAATCAAATAATTATTAATTCAAATAGTGAGGATGCAGAGCCTTCTCTGGTAGCCGATCTTATTCATCCAGGAGACATAGCTGTTTTGGTTACTCCCATTGATAAGTCAGCTCCAAAAGGGCGTTTGATTTTACCGCAGCAGCAGACAATTCGTGATATTATTGATTGTGATGCCATGGCTGTAATTACAAAAGAGAATCAACTGAAAGCAACTCTTCAGAATCTTAGTAAGGCTCCTGCTATTGTGATTACTGATTCTCAGGCTTTTTCGAAGGTATCAAATGACACTCCTCCTGATATTACATTGACATCCTTTTCCATTTTGTTTGCACGGCAGAAGGCTGATTTAGCGGAAATGGTCCGAGGCATTAAGCGTATTGAACTGCTCTCACCGGGAGATAAGATACTTATTGTAGAAGGTTGTACACATCATCGCCAAGAGGATGATATCGGAAGAGTAAAGATTCCTCGCTGGATACGCCAGATTGTAGGCGAAGACATCATTTTTCAATGGGCAAGCGGTGCATGTTTTCCTAAGGATATCTCTGAATATGCAGTTATCGTCCATTGTGGTGGTTGCATGTTAAATCGAAGAGAAATGCAATATCGAATAGAAATGGCTCGTCAGCAGGGAGTATATATCACTAATTATGGTATGCTCATTGCATATGTCATGGGTATTCTGCCTAGAGCCCTTAAACCCTTTCCAAATGCAAGCCTTGCCTTGGAGCAAAACGGTTTGATATAGAAAGACATTATTCACAAAACTATATTTGCAAGTGAAAAGAGAAGCAAAATCATATCAAGTATTTTTGCTTCTCTTTTCTAATATCATAGTTTAGAATGAAGATGATGAAATAATTCCTTATAAAGGTATATTAGGCGGTATATGGTTTTTTATGATATTTCTCCATTGTGTGGATTATTAATTGTTAAGGGGGTAGCAATAAGAGTGTGGGTGAAAAAGTTTATGAAGATAACTGTATTTACTTGCTTAGTCTTCATTTGCTTTAACATAGCGGGCTGTTCTCTGCAAAATAATTTTCAGCAATTAGGGAGAGATAAAGACCATGAGTTTGATCATGGAAGTGGTATACATTTTACTAGTATCTCTGATAAAAAGGTTGTGGACCTTGCTAAACTTTGTAAGGTATGGGGAGTTGTAAAGTATTATCACCCTAAGGTTATAGCTGGAGATATCAATTGGGATTATGAACTTTTTCGTGTTATGCCTTCTATATTAGAAGAAGATGCAGATGTTAATTCAATTCTATACCAGTGGGTCAGCTCTTTCGATAGAGAAGCTGATATTGAAGATATACAGCAGTCATACCAGATTCCCGAGAATTCAATTCAGCTTAGACCATCTACAGATTGGTGCAGAGATGAAAGTTATCTGGGGAAGGATTTGAGCAATGAATTGTGCAGCCTTTTAGACATTCATATTATGGATAGGAGAAATGCATATGTCAGTTTCAAGGATGATTCACCCTATCAATTTATGGAAAATGAAAATCCTTACCCGAATATGAAATTTGATGACACAGGCTACAGGCTGCTAGGTTTATTTCGTTACTGGAACATTATAGAATATTATTATCCTTATAAAGATATAATGGGAGAGAATTGGAATCAAGTACTGTTGGAGTTTATACCAAAGTTTATACATGGATCGGATTATGAATCATATCTGATGACAATAGCAGAATTAACAACCAGAATACATGATTCTCATGTTATGTTATTGGATAAAAGTAGAAATTATATTTCTAGGCGCTTTGGAATATATAGAATTCCTGTAACCTACATAAAAATTGGGGATCAGATAGTTGTAAATAAAGTAATCTCCAAATGCGGACTTGAGCCAGGAGATATTATACTAAAAGTCGGCAATAAAGATATTGATGAGATATTAGAAGAAAGAAGAAAGTACATATCTCAATCCAGAGAGGATACTGGAAGACTTGTTTATTATGATTTATTACGGATTAATGAAAAGAATATAGATGTCTCTGTTATCCGAGATGGAAAGATGCTTGTTGTAAATGTAAAAGGCAGTCAAAGAAATGTTAATTTCAGTGTAGAAACTAAATCACAAGAGATGGAGAATAGGGAAATATACTATATAAATGTTGGGCTATTGAAAAAAGGTGACATTGATAAAATCATGAAAAGATACTGGAATACCAAAGGTTTAATAATTGATCTTAGAAACTATCCATCCACACCAATTGTCTATACATTAGCAGAATATCTGATACCAACTCAAAAAGAATTTATGAGAGTATCAATTCCTAATCCTGCAGTGCCGGGTGAATTTTATTATTCTGTTCCCTTTGTATCAGGTAAACCAAAGGAAGCAAGTAGTGAAACATCAGACAATGATATATACAAGGGCAGATTAGTGATTATAATAGATGAACGGACTATGAGTCAGGGCGAGACTACAGCCATGTCTCTTAGGAATACACCAAACTCAGTTGTTCTCGGAAGGCCTTCGGCAGGAGCAAATGGTAACTATCGTGATTTTTGTCTTCCGGGAGGTATAAAAACAAGAATAAGTGGATTAGGTATATTCTATCCCAATAAAGAAACGATTCAAATAGTGGGGGTGCAACCAGATGTTTATGTGGAGCCTACTATTGAAGGAATCAAGGAGGGCAGAGACGAATTTATAGAGAAGGCTATCGAAATAATTAAAGAAGGTATAGAGTAGATTAGAAATGTTCTTAGTTTAGCAGATTATTGGATATGTATATTATATGGCGGTATTGTAGCCATGTTTGGCATAAAAATAGTTATTAAAGTGGAGGAAGTAACCAGTTGACTGTTTGTATAGGTTATTCTGTTTTCCTTGGGCTTGTATATATGAAGACAGAAAACATATGGGCAATTTCAATATTGGTAATGTGGTAGAATTAAGTGAAAGGTATTCAGGCTAAATTTACAGTTATAAAGCTGGCTTTAGAAGGGGGAGAGTTTTTATGGCTAATACCATCAGTAAAAGAGAAAGAACCATATGGGTTTTATCAATGATCCTTGTAATTATAATATCTATGGTTGCTGTTAACAAATATCAGACTGCCTTAAATATAGCAAATGAAAGAGTTATAGAATTGGAAGCTGATAAAAAAAATTGGATCCAGAGAGAAGCAAATCTTAATTCACAGATTAGGGATCTCATAAAACAGTCAGAGGAATATACCCGGATAATAAGTAACTTTCCAGCGAATAATCCGGATATTATTAATGGTTTGAAACGGCAAGGATTTGATGGTAACATACAGGATATCATAAATGATTTGGTAAAACATGATGAGTTAATTCCCTATAAAGGTGTATTAGGCGGGAAAATGGGTTTCTACTACAAAGAAAGAATACATGTCCTTTCAGATAAATGGGTATATGCATATTTTGAAGATGGACACATCAGTGGATATATGTTGCTTAGTTATAGTATAGATAACAAGGAAATTTCATGGAAAGTGATTGATTCTTATTTATTTTGAGAGTAACAATGCACAACTTGTTTATATTAACTTTACGAAATAAAGGTTTCAAAAGGAGAATATTATGCATGAAAAGAGAGTAAAAGGTATCTTGTCAGCTCAGAATGGGATGAATATAGTAAAAAGAACAAGTGAAACTCATGGGATATTATGTGATGGGTTTTATTCAATACAATCTAGAAAATTATTACATGAAGATTTGGAGGAAGAAAATGCGTATTACATATGAAAACTATAAAAATCTTTCCCTGATATATGTTTATTTGAGAGAGTTTGATGGCACAAAAGTAGATACAATTCAAGGAGCTAATACATTCCTATTGCTTGACAGGAATAACAATTGGATTGGGTTTGAAGTATTAAATAGCTTGCCGGATGGGAGTGAGATAGAATTACCTGGTCTTCCCTATACTTATTTTCCCAAAAGAAAAGAAAGTGTTAAGATGAGTAAGAGAAGAATTTTAGTTCTATTCGATTCAAGTTCTATTGTATTTAATAAAATAGATGCTGACTGTAATATTGACTACAATAAAAACGGCCTTCAGGGTTTTGAGTTTATACTTCCAGATTTTGAAGCTGGCATTGAGATAGCAGAAAGTTTAATACAGAGTTAGCAGGTGATTATATAGAATATAAGACGAAGTTATTAAAGGAGTTGTAATTATGGAGTTTTTAATGGCATTATTGATTTTCCCAGTATTATCATTTATTTTTGGGATAATTGGTCAGATATTGATAAAAAGAGTATATATAGTTGTTGGAATAACTTTATTATGCTGGCTTATTGCTACCTTTACTATATTTAACGATAGTTTTTTGATATGGGTATTTATCTATTCTATATTATCTATGATAGGGGCACTCATAGTGTGTTATGTCAAAAAGCCTAAAAATTAGTGAGTCATATTTCAAAATATATCACATATCAACATAATCTCTAATATATGTAGAGGAGAAAAGATAATGAAGAAGAAAAAAATATTATCTATAATTGGAATCATATTAGGACTTATTTTAGTAATTGGAATAGTCGGCACTTGCTATTACACTGGAATAGCTGTTTTCAGTAACTCTATGCAATTGGTGGACAATGATAGCACAAGTTTTGAAAAGGCCAAGGCTTATTTCAAAAAGATTAGCTTTGATTTAGAAGATTTCAACTCCAAATATAAAATTGAGACAGTACAGATAGAATCCACATTAGATGGACATACTATCCCTGCTGATTATATTACTGTGGATGGTAATAAAGATAAAGATACCATTATAATGGTTCACGGTTTAGGCGGAAGCCGATGGACAAACTATCCAATAGCTAGTATGTTTTTGGAAAATGGATATAATGTGATTTCATATGATCAACGAAGCTCAGGGGAAAACACAGCACCATATACTACATTTGGTTACTTGGAAAGCTATGATTTAGGTGATTGTGTATCATGTTTGATAGATAATATTAGTCCAGACAAAAAAATAGGGATATGGGGAACTTCATTTGGAGGAGCAACTGCAGGAATATACCTTAGTTCAGAACAGGCAAATCAGTATGTTGATTTTGCAATTCTGGACTGTCCTATAAGTAATATGAGTTATATGCTTTCTACAGAGATGGAAGGAATGAATACTGGAATACCTATAGATTTTTTGATGTCTATGGGAAATATCACTACCAAGATTAAACTAGGATTTTCCTATGAAGATGCAAATGTCTGTAAACATGTGGAGAAAACAAAAGTCCCCTTATTAGTTATAAATACAAAGATAGACGAAGTAACACCATATTTTATGGGTGTAGATATATTTAATTCCGTTACCCATGACAACAAAAAGATATTTACAGTTGAAGATAGCGCGCACGCAGATATATATTTTGATTATCCAGATGAATATGAAAGAAATATATTAGAGTTTATAGAAGAAATTGCTACCGATAGATAAGGATAAAGATGTAGAATTAGTAATGAGTTCTATATATACATAGTGAAGTGTGGAAAGCAAATATAAATTATTTAAAATTGAGAGCGAAGGGAGAGATATTTAATGAGGATGAAATATTTGAAGCAGCAAATGCTTCTCCCTGTGGAAGAGTACATCATCAACAAAACTGTAAACATTCAAGGAACAGAAGTTTTGTTATTGAGCTTTACTATTGAAAAGGAAAAGAACAGCCTATGGTTATTGTACGAAAATAATGAGTTAAATGAGGATAGTTTTGATGAGGAATATCCCGAGGAACTCAGTGTCGAAAAGGAAGAATTCACTACCAACAGGGAGGAATTTCTTCATCACATAAAGGAGAGTCATAGACAAAAGCATTTTCATATAAAGGATATGGAAATACAAGGTAATATCATCAGGTTCGGCTCATCAACCAGCAGCCCCATCTATGACAGAAATATAGAAGGAAAAATGCATTTGCAGCACTTTGTGGAGAAAGGATTGATTTCTGAAGAATGGGATGAGAAGAGATTAGAGAATCTGGTGATTGCCAGATATGACCAGATGGAAGATGAAGAGTTTCCCGGAATAGATAAGACAAAGGAATTGTCTGTGGTTCTGAGGATTGATAGAGATATTAGGGAAGTAGCCATTCAACATCCATTTGTTGTGAAGTTTGGCAAACAGGATATTGGGACAAAAGTTACCTATTATGATGAGGCTCTTGAGAAAGAGAGCTATTTCTTTATTGATGAGATATATTCCTACGATCCTTATGAAGACATCTTGGAGAAATCAAAGCAGATAGAAGATCCTGAAGAAAGGGAGAATGCAATAAAGAATATAACTAAGGCTTTGGAGACTGTATGTCCTAAAGGCAAAAACCTTGCTGTAATAAAGTACGAGACAGAAGACAAAACACAGTTTAGATTTGTGATGAAGGATTATCTGGAAGCAAAACCTGTACATAGTTGTTCTTCTATAGGATTCATATGCAAAAATGATGAAATAGGAATCAATGGATATAAACAAAAGGAATGCGTTATGCAGTCCATAGACAAGGATTTTAATGGTGAACTGGAGATTGAACTGTTTTCCAAATATGTGGAGATACCCGAAGAAACGGTTTACTAATAATATACGATAAATGGAGGACTTGATTTATGAAAAGGCGAGATCTGATATTGGCTTTGCTTGTAGTTATGCTATGGGGTGGAAATTTCACTGTTATAAAGCTGGGGCTTTCCGGTGTACCCCCTATGCTTTTGGCTGCATTGAGGTATGTTTTTGCAGTATTTCCGGCTATATTCTTTGTGAAGAAACCATCCATACAATGGAAATATATAATTGCTTACGGAATGGCTGTTGGAGTAGGTCAGTTTTCTTGCTTGTTCTATGCAATGGATATAGGCATGCCAGCAGGGATTTCTTCTATAGTATTACAGTCCCAGGCTTTCTTGACACCCTTATTCGCTGCAATACTGTTAAAGGAGTCTATAAAAGGAAGCCAGATAATAGGTCTTACAGTAGCCGGTATTGGGCTTTGCCTTATTGGGGGGATTATAGGGGATAGCGGATTATCCTCGGTTCCTTTTGGAGCATTTTTATTGACACTCATTGCGGCTTCTTTCTGGGCTATATCAAACATAATACTTAGATATGCTAAAAATGAAGCAGAAGCTCAGGAAAAGACATTGGATATGATGGGTATGGTTGTATGGTCAAGTCTTGTGCCTCCTATTCCCCTCATAGGTATAGCTTTATTGCTGGATTCACCGGAAATTTTGATGAACTCATTCAGTAACATTAACTTCATTTCTGTATTTTCGGTGCTCTATCTGGCTCTTTGTGCGACATTGTTTGGGTACGGTGTATGGAGCAGCTTGATGGGCAAGTATCCTGCTGCTAAGGTGGCGCCACTGTCTCTGCTGGTTCCCATAACAGGTCTCATTGTGTCCCAGATTGTTTTAAAGGAGCAACTTACCAGCATGCAGTGGATCGGAGGCATTGTAATAATCCTGGGACTTTTGATAACTAACTTTGGTTTTGTCCCTATAATGACCATATTTAAATCCAAAGATGTCTGATTTATATGTAGAATAAATGATTTATGACAATATAAAAGTGAGAGGGGAATTAATATGAATTTTACTATAAGACCTGTGGAAATGAGAGATGCTAGGGGGATAAATGAATTTCGCCGCATGCCGGGGGTATTTGAGAATACGCTGGGCTTGCCATCTGAAAGATTGAATAGAAGTGAAGATTTTATAGCGAACCTGGATAGAAATTCACATCTATTTGTTGCTGTTGTTAAAGATGATTCAGGAGAAGAAAAAGTAATAGGCTGCGCAGGGCTGACTGTATTTCCTAATCCTCGTATGAGGCATTCTGGAAGCATCGGTATTATGGTGCATAAAGATTATCAGAACCAGGGTGTTGGTTTGGCTTTAATGAGTACCCTGCTTGATATAGCTGATAACTGGCTTATGCTGGTGAGGGTAGAACTAGGTGTATATGCAGACAATGCAAGGGCAATTCATCTGTACGAAAAGTTTGGATTCAAAAAAGAGGGCATTAAGAGGAAGGCTGCCATAAGAAATGGAGAATATATTGATGAGATGATGATGGCAAGGATAAAAGGACAATGATATGTAGTTTAAAAAATTTTGGAG
>NZ_JAWLCK010000087.1:0-11630 GCF_041687175.1 Lutispora sp. | reverse complement strand
AGTCAGCATCCCTGTGTCTCCCTCCGCATGCATGCTGTAAAAGCTGCCGCTCACAGAGAATTCAGTTCTCTCGCCATTTTCATCCTCAAAGGTTAAATAATATCTGGTATGGGCACTGGAATTGCCATGTCCGCCCCATACATGGGTTCTTTTCGTTATAATCCTTGCAGGAATTGTTACCTCTTCCATCTTTCTGTTTCTTATATTTTCTCTAATTCCTGTGCCTATGCCTATAAGAATTACACCGGTAATGATTACAAAAAACACCATAATTATTATTGGTACTGCATTAAACATAAAGTTATCAAAAGGCGAAAAAAACATATAATACTTCCTCCTAATCATTATACAATAATTGTATCATAAAAGAGGGCTGAGAGAAACTGTTTCAAGGCCTGCTCCCTTGTCCGATTTTCTTTTTTATAGACATAATCAATATGATATAAATCTGCCATAGAAATAAACAATCATGCACAAAAGAAAGACATGGTATTATTATTTATGAAATAATTATTGGAGGGGTATCAAATGGCAGATTACAGAGAATTATGGCAAAAACTCGGGATGGATCTGGAAAAACATGATGTGCTGTGTGAGGTTCTTCCTCAGCTCTACGGCGGAGTTTATTTAAGCCAGGAAAACAGACCGGAAGGCATGAACTACTATAACTTTGTAGTATCTGAGGTACATGGGCTTAGAATTAAAGAGCTTGATGATCACAAAAAGCAAGGTGGCAAGGTAGTAGGTACTTTTTGCGTATTTGTTCCCGATGAGCTTATTCTTGCTACCGGTGCCATAGGCGTCGGATTATGTGCCGGATCTCAATTCTGGATAGAAGACGGAGAGAAGGTCTTGCCAAGAAACATATGCCCATTGGTAAAGGCTTTCATGGGAGCTAAAGTAAGCGGCACTTGCCCCTATTTCCAATCCTGCGACATGATAATAGGGGAGACAACTTGCGATGCAAAAAAGAAAGCCTGGGAAGTTCTTGATGATTATGTGGATACATATGTAATGGATCTTCCGCAGATGAAAAGGGAAAAAGACTATAAGAAGTGGGCAGAAGAGATATATGCTCTAAAAGAGAAACTGGAGAAGCTGACAAGTAACATTATAACGGAAGAAAAGCTTCATGAAGCTATCAAGCTATGCAACAGAAAAAGAATGGCTTTACAAAGACTCTATAATGCCAGAAAAGAACTTGGCGTGCCCATAAGCGGCAAGGACGCACTCTTAATATCTCAAATAGCATTTTACGATAATCCTGAGAGATTTATAGAAATGACCAATGAGCTTTGCGATGAACTGGAGGATAGAATCAAGAAGGGTATTTCCGTAAACAAAAAAGGTGGCAAGAGAATACTCATAAGCGGTACTCCCATGGCTGTTCCTAATTGGAAAATCCATCATATAATAGAAACCAGCGGTGCTGTGGTTGTTGCTGAAGAAACCTGTACAGGCACAAGATATTTCGAAAACCTTGTAGATGAGAGTGCAACCACAATGGATGGCATGATAAATGCACTAGCTGATAGATACTTAAAGATAAATTGTGCATGTTTTACTCCTAACAAAGGAAGAGAAGAGGACATAATAAGGCTTGCTAAGGAGTATAAAGCAGATGGAGTAATATACAACAGTCTCCAATTCTGCCATACCTACAATATAGAATATGCCAATGTAGAAAAAGCCCTGAAGGAAGCAGGCATACCTGTGCTATTCATTGAGAGTGATTATAGCAACGATGATGTAGGACAAATACAGACAAGAGTGGAGGCTTTCCTGGAGATGATAGGCTAATAATGGAATATGATTATTATATATTGTTCAACACTCATACCGATGGCTTGATGATGGTGAAAAAGCTAAAGGAAAACAATATAAAATATACAATAGTACCAACTCCCAGACAGCTCAGCAAATGCTGCGGTATTGCAATAAAATATGAGCATGAGGATGAAAAGGCTATTTTGGACATTATTGATAAGTATGAAATAAAGGTATCAGGACTTCGCTTTTTAGAGAGAAAAAATATTGATATTAAATTCATATAACAATGCATATGAGGAGAAATATATGATCAGTATAGGAATCGATATTGGGTCAGTATGTGCAAAAGCTGCTGCCTATGACGGAGAGAAAATGCATCTGCTTATGCAGCCCACAGGATGGAACCTGAAGAAAACTGGAGAAGAGCTTTATAGAAAGATTCTTGACATAAGCGGTGGAAAAGAAGATGATGTAGTTGAAATAGTAGGCACAGGTTACGGAAGAGTATCCATACCCTTTGCAACAAGAAGAATTACTGAGATAACCTGTCATGCTAAAGGTGCAAGGTATCTGAATCCAAAAGCCAGGACAATTATAGATGTGGGAGGACAGGACAGCAAGGCAATATCTATTGATGATGAAGGCAATGTGTTGGATTTTATTATGAATGATAAATGTGCCGCAGGCACTGGTAGATTTCTTCAAGTAATGGCCCATGTGCTGGAGGTAGAAGTAGACGAATTAGAGGATTTAGCAGCTCAATCGGCACCGAGGGATATAAACAGCATGTGTGCAGTATTTGCAGAGAGTGAGGTCATAAGCCTTCTGGCTGCCGGAGCTACTAAGGAGTCTATTTCTTCGGGTATACTACATTCCATATCCAATAAAATTGCACATATAGCTAACAGAATAAAAATAAGAGATTCGGTATTCTTTACTGGTGGAGTGTCCAAAAATGAGCAAATTAGAGCTATCCTTGAAAAGAAGCTGAAATGCACTATATATACCCATGAAGAAGCGCAGTATGCAGGAGCTATAGGAGCTGCCCTATTAGGGTATGGTATAAAAAGTTAAATATAGAAAGATGTTTGTTTAATAAGTCGGTTAAGGTAACATTTGTTACTTATTCCGACTTATTTTTGTGTTAAAATAAAGCACTGGAATGAGCAATGTGACCAAGTCCTGTATTTTCCATTTAGTGTAATTGGATTTGCTGATAGAATAAGATTATAATAAAAAATATTCACTAATAAAATTTATTAACAAAGCTAGGATATAGATTGGGGATAATATGAAGAAATACATCGCAGTAAGAACGAAGTTTTGGATTGGACATGCTATAGCAGCTCTTTGGACTACTTTTTCTATAATTGTATCCCTGCCTTGGGTTTTTGAATTGGGTATAATAGTATCACTTCCTATTGCAGTATTCATTATTGCTGGAATAAGCTATCTGCCTGGATATGTAAACGCTTTCATGGTTGTAAGCCTGCTTTTGGATCGTCAGCCTTCCTTTAAGGTATCTGATCCAGATATTCCAATAACAATAATAATCGCATGCCATAATGAAGAAAAAAATATTGGTACTACTCTGAAGTATATTAAACAGCAGGATTATAGAGGAATAATAAATACTATAGTGGTTGACAATAATTCCAGTGATGAAACTGGAAAAATAGCAATGGAAGCTGCTGAAGAACTTTCGTTGCCGGTGCAAATTCTCAGAGAACCCAAGCCAGGGAAGAATCATGCGCTAAATAAGGCACTGAAATATGTTGATACAGAATATGTAATAACTTTGGATGCAGATACTTTGCTTCATAAATCTGCAGTAAGATATCTGGTATCAAGGAAAGAATCAGCTCCCCAGGGAGTTTGTGCTGTGGCAGGAGCAGTTCTGGTAAGAAACAGCCGCAAGAATTTTATAGCCAGGATACAGGAGTGGGATTACTTCTTGGGTATAGCCAGCATAAAAAGACTTCAGGGATTATATCAGGGTACCTTGGTAGCCCAGGGAGCCTTTTCGTTGTATGAGACAAGAGTAATCAAGGACTTGAAGGGCTGGCCTGATGCTATAGGAGAGGACATTGTTCTCACATGGAACTTCCTTAAGAATAATTCACTGGTATACTTTGAACCGCTTGCTGTTGCTTTTACAGAGGTGCCTGTTACTATGAAGCATTTAACCAGGCAAAGAAGCAGATGGGCTAGAGGCATGATAGAGGCTTTGAAACTGATTAAGCCTTGGAAACAGCCAATGATGTATGTGAGATACATGACAGGAATAAACCTGATAATGCCCTATCTGGATTTTGTATACACCTTTTGTTGGATACCTGGTCTTGTTTTAGCCTTCTTCGGTAAGTTTTGGATAGTTGGTCCCTATACTTTGTTTGTTCTTCCTTTGTGCATACTCCAAAATTATATACTATACAATTATCAAAAAAGCGTTTTTCGAAGGCTTGACCTTAGAATACGAAAGAACAAATTAG
The DNA here is from genome assembly GCF_041687175.1 of Lutispora sp. Taxonomy (NCBI): domain Bacteria; kingdom Bacillati; phylum Bacillota; class Clostridia; order Lutisporales; family Lutisporaceae; genus Lutispora; species Lutispora sp. The sequence continues at coordinate 7,368 of NZ_JAWLCK010000087.1, read as the reverse complement.
GCTTTATATTCTATGTATTGTTCTACCAAATGCTAATGAGCCCTATGTCCATATTGGGCTACATTCAAGAATTATTAAACCTGAGCCGAGTCTGGAAATAGGTCAAGACTCAGTAGTTATTTAATCCTTGAAATGCATAAGTAAAAGTGGTAATATCTATGCAATAGCAAACTGCTGATGATATTTATTTTATGAATAAAGGAGCCTCTACTATGGTTTATGCAATAGCAGTAAAACTTAATAACCACGTACACCATCATAGGAAGGGTGCTTGCAGCTGAGAAATATTTCGCAGGTGCAGGCACTGGTTGTGCTTGTGCCTGCGATGGTGTAGATATGAAAAGAGCCATGCAGGTGAATAATCTGTATGGCTCTTTATTTATAGAAAAATTTTGAGGAGGTAAAGGTATGGAATTGAAATTAAGAAACCTTAAGGGGACGAAGGATTATTTGCCGGAGGAGCAATATTTCCGAAACAAGATAAGAAAGACTTTGGAGAACACTTTCGAGAAATATGGCTATCTGCCACTGGAGACTCCTATTCTTAATTATTATGATGTGATGGCTTCCAAATATGCGGGAGGGGCAGAAATCCTCAAGGAAGTATATAAACTGACAGATCAGGGAGACAGAGAAATCGCTCTCCGCTACGATCTGACGGTTCCCTTTGCAAAGGTAGTAGGCATGAACCCCAATCTGAGGCTTCCCTTTAAAAGATATGAGATAGGCAAGGTTTTCAGGGATGGCCCGGTGAAAACAGGCAGAAATCGTGAATTCACTCAGTGCGATGTGGACATGGTAGGAGTTAAATCCGTCATGGCAGATGCTGAATACATTGCTATGGCAGTAGAAGTCTTTGATAAGCTTGGATTAGATATCTATGTTTCATACAATAATCGCAAGCTTCTGTCCGGCATCATAATGAGCGCTGATGTGGACAAGGAAATGGTAAATGATGTGATACTATCCTTAGACAAGATAGAGAAGATTGGAGAGGATGGAGTACGACAGGAGCTTATAGAAAAAGGCATCGAAGATGAAGCCATAGAGAAGCTGCTTTCAGTATTGAAGAAGGGCACTGATAATCCATTGGAATACTATAAAAACAATTGCAACAATGAAGTCATGGCTGAGGGTGTTAAGGAATTGGAGGAGCTTGGAGCCTATTTGGATGCCATGGGAATAGCATCAAAGACCAGATTGAATCCTTTCCTGGCAAGGGGTCTGGAGATTTATACCGGTACAGTGTTTGAAATATTCCTTTGTGATGGAAGCATAACCTCCAGCCTTGGAGGTGGCGGAAGGTACGATCGCATAATTGGAGGCTTTTTGGACAATGGCATAGAATACCCGGCAGTGGGAATATCCTTTGGTCTTGATGTCATATACACTGCCTTATCCATGCAGAACAAAGAAAGCTTCAGATCTCCCATTGATTTTTACCTGATTCCCATGGGAACTGAAGTTGAGTCAATGAAGCTAGCCCAGAAGCTTAGAACAAATGGATTTTATGTAGATATTGAAATGACAGGTAGGAAGCTGAAAAAGAGCCTTGATTATGCCAATAAAGAAAGAATTCCCTATGTCATAATTCTGGGAGAAGAAGAATTAAAAGCCCAAAGTGTTAAGCTGAAGGATATGGAAAACGGCAAAGAGGAAACAATAGCTATGGAAGAGCTGATAGAATACCTGAAGATTAAAATCTGATGAGACAACCGTCCCCAGAGTCTCGTGGTGCGAAGCATTCATCGAAGGTAACTCTATAGGTTTATTGTTCAATGATAATATTGGACGAAATTAATATATATGCTATATTTTAAATATAAACATACATTACAGGAGGGTACATATGATCATAGAATACAAGGGAAATAAACCAGATATCCATGATAGCTGCTTTATAGCAGAAAACGCTACAGTTATCGGCAGAGTAAAGATAAACAAGAACTCCAGCATATGGTTTGGTACAGTTGTAAGGGGTGACGGAAATTATATAACCATAGGAGAAAACACCAATATACAGGACAACTGCACCATCCATATTAACGATACCCATCCTACCATAATCGGAGATTATGTTACTGCTGGTCATGGAGCTATCGTCCATGCTTGCAAAGTAGGCAATAATGTTCTCGTCGGAATGGGAGCCATAGTTTTAGATGGGGCTGAAATAGGCGATAATGTGATAATAGGAGCGGGAGCCTTAGTGCCACCAAACAAAAAGATACCTTCCAACTCAATGGTTATGGGTACACCAGCCAAGATTGTGAGAGAATTGAGTGAAGAAGACAGAAAAAGTATAATAGAAACTGCTCTTCATTATGTTGAATTGGCAAAAGAGTATAGATAAATTGGTTAGATGCAAATTTATGATATATTTTAGTTACAAGGAAATTTTGCCATAATGTTTTTAAGGGGGCTTCGCTATGGATCAAAACAATGTTAAGAATCTTATTATGCAATGGTTAGAGGAGGGCATAATAGTTTTGGATAAAGATTTTACCATTACTTATTACAAACCAGCCTCTACGGAGATAACAGGTTTTGATTCTGATGAAGCTATAGGGAAAAAACTATTTGAAGTTTTTCCTCATTTAGATAGCAACACCAGTACATTTTATAAAGTCATTACTACTGGGAAACCTGTAATAAATGAAGTTCAGAACTATATCAATTATAAAGGGAAAAGCGTCTCAATAATAACCACTACCGTGCCAATATATGAAGATGGAGAACTGGTGGGGGCCTTTGAAATATTTAAAGACCTTACAAATATGAGAGAGCTGTCTGAGAAAATACTTATGCTGCAAAATGAGCTATATTCAAAAAAATCAGGGAAGAATAATAAAATCTCAAACGGCACCCAGTATACCATTAATGATATTGTGGGCGAAAGCAGATCGATGGTAGAGCTGAAAAACAGGATAAGAAAGCTTGCAAACAGCGGGTCCCCTGTATTTATTTATGGTGAAACAGGTACAGGCAAGGAACTCATCGTCCAATCCATTCACAACTTAAGCAATAGAAGGGAAAAGCCATTCATAGCCCAAAATTGTGCTGCACTGCCGGAGAACCTTCTGGAGAGTATATTATTTGGAACAGCTCAGGGCAGCTTCACAGGAGCAAAGGACAGACCGGGGATATTTGAACTAGCTGATGGAGGAACTCTTTTCCTTGATGAGATAAATTCGATGAATCTGGAGCTTCAATCAAAGCTTCTTCGAGTCATTCAAGATGGAGTTATAAGAAGGATAGGAAGTTCTACTACAAAAGATGTGAATGTGCGAATAATAGCCGCTACCAACATGGACCCTAATGTAATGCTTGAGCAAAATCTGATGAGACGAGACTTATTCTATAGGCTCAATGTAATATACCTCCATGTGCCGCCTCTGAGAGAGCGAAAAGAGGACATACCATTATTGACAAATCATTTCATCAATGTTCTTAATAGAAAAATGAGCAAAAACATTAAAGGTGTGACAAAGGAAGTCCAACAGAGATTCCTTGACAATGAATGGCCTGGAAATGTGAGGGAATTAGAAAACACTGTGGAGAGCGCCATGAACTTTTCCGATGGAGATTATATCGAATTAAAAGATTTACAAAATTATAATATACTAGGGCAAAGTCCATCATATATAAAATATCCCATAGGGGAAATACCTAAAGATATGGGACTTAAGAGCGCGGTGGCTGAATATGAAAAATCCTTGATTATATCAGCTATTGAAGAAGCGGGTGGGAATTGTGCAAGGGCTGCCAGGGCTCTTAAAATACCAAAGCAAACTCTTCATGGGAAACTGAAGAGATTGGGTATTAAATGTGATTATAAAGATTAGCCTGGTATCATAAACAGTACATAATTAATAATATAAGACAACCATAGTACCAAAATTCGTACCGTGGTTGTTTTTTTAATTCATGACGGAAAGTCTAAACTGATGTAGTTTATGCTTTCCATGACTTATAAAAAAAGATGGCATTATATTTGCTATGTTTTCACATAGAGGTGATAAAGTGGAAGGCTGTATATTTAATATAATGAAATATTCAATTCATGACGGACCAGGTATAAGGACAACGGTATTTATGAAAGGATGCCCATTGAGATGTCTGTGGTGCCATAATCCGGAGAGCCAGATGTCCAAACCACAGCTGATAAGATTTTCCGATAGATGCATAGGCTGTGGTAGCTGTGCCAAAGTTTGTTCTACAGGTGCAATTATTATAAGAGAAAGCAAAATCATATATGATATGACTAAATGCACAAACTGTGGTCAATGTGCCGAGGTTTGCTATGCAGGTGCCATGGAGATGGCGGGAGAGTATATGAACGTGGAAGAGGTCGTGAAGGAAATTGAAAAGGATAAACCTTTCTATGAAGAATCCGGTGGGGGAGTGACCTTTTCAGGAGGAGAACCATTTATGCAACCGGCCTTTTTGAAAGAACTGCTCATTAGCTGCCACAGGAAGGATATACACACAGCGGTTGATACCAGCGGTTTTGTACAAAGAGATATAATTATAGAATTAAGCAAATATATAGATCTGCTTCTCTATGATTTAAAACTGATGGATAATGAAAAACACAAGAAATATGCAGGTGGATCCAACGAAATAATATTAGACAATCTTAAAGAGTTGATAAATTTGGGCAAGAGGATTTTTATCAGAATACCTATAATCCCAGGTATAAATGATGATAATGACAACTTGGAGGCCATAGGCAGATTTCTCTCTGGGTTAAGGGGTATTGAGCAAATAAATGTTCTGCCCTATCACAATATTGCTATGGAAAAATATAAAAGACTAAACAAGAAATACGGCCTGGCCGACTTAAAGGCTCCATCAGATGAGAGAATGAAAGAAATAGCTCAAAAGCTTATGACATATGGATTTAAAGTAAAGATAGGGAGTTAGTGTTATGAATGAAAGAGTAAAGACTTTAAGACAGCAAAGTTTGGACGCAGTACCAACCATGTCTATCGAAAGAGCTCAGATTGTTACAAGGGCTTACAAAAAATATCAGGGAAAGGTTTCTATTCCGGTGCTTCGAGCATTAGTCTTTAAGGAATTATGCGAAAACAAGACTATATGCATAAATGATAATGAATTAATAGTAGGAGAGAGAGGACCTGAACCTAAGGCTACACCCACTTATCCTGAATTATGCTGTCATACCATTCAGGATTTTGAAGTAATTGATAAAAGAGAAAAAGTATTTTTTAAAGTATCTGAAGAAACAAAGGAGATACAAAGAGACGAAATAATACCCTTCTGGGAGGGAAGAGCAATGAGGGACCTCATCCTCAATAATATGACCCAGGAATGGAAGGACTGCTATGAAGCAGGAATATACACTGAATTTATGGAGCAGAGATCTCCAGGACACACTGTTGCTGACGATAAGATATATCACAAGGGATTCTTGGACTTCAAGAAGGAAATTGAGGAAGAAATAGAGAAGCTGGATTTCCTGAATGACCCTGAAGCCTATGCAAAACATGAGGAATTAAAAGCCATGGCAATATGCTGTGATGCCATTATTACCTTCGGAAAAAGGCATGCAGAGAAGGCCAGAGAATTGGCAGAGGCAGAAAAGGATGAAAAGAGAAAGAAAGAACTGCTTCAAATTGCTGAAGTTTGTGATCATGTACCTGCTCATGCACCGCGAAATTTCTGGGAAGCCCTTCAGATGTATTGGTTCGTTCACTTAAGTGTCATCACTGAGCTAAACACTTGGGATTCCTTTAACCCGGGCAGACTGGATCAGCATCTCTATCCCTTCTATAAGAAAGGAATTGAGGATGGTACATTGACAGAAGAACAGGCCAGAGAATTATTGCAGCTTTTCTGGATAAAGTTCAATAATCAGCCGGCACCTCCGAAGGTTGGTATTACTCTAAAGGAAAGCGGCACCTATACGGATTTTGCCAATATCAATACCGGAGGATTGACTAAGGATGGTTCTGATGGAGTAAATGATATGACATATATGATATTGGATGTCATAGAAGAGATGAGACTCCTTCAGCCCAGCTCCAATGTACAGCTGAGCAAGAAGAATCCGGACAAATTCCTGAAGCGAGCTTTGAAAATAGTTGCCACAGGCTTTGGACAGCCTTCCATATTCAATGCTGATGTGGTGGTACAGGAAATGCTGAGAGCAGGTAAATCCGTAGAAGATGCAAGATGTGGAGGAACTTCCGGCTGTGTGGAGACAGGAGCCTTCGGAAAAGAAGCCTATATACTGACGGGTTATTTCAATTTGGTTAAGGTTCTTGAAATAACACTTCATAACGGAGTAGACCCAAGAACCGGCAAGAAGATTGGAATGGAAACCGGCGACCCGGCAGAATTTAAAACCTATGAAGATTTGTTTGAGGCATTCAAAAAGCAGATGCATCATTTCATAGATATAAAGATAAGAGGCAACAATGTGATAGAGAAGCTATATGCTGATCAAATGCCATGTCCTTTCCTCTCCATAATTATTGATGACTGTATAAAGAGGGGTAAGGACTACAATGCAGGAGGAGCTAGATATAATACAAGGTATATCCAAGGGGTAGGCATAGGCACCTTGACAGACAGCCTGTCATCCATAAAAAAGCATGTATTTGACGATAGGAGACTTACGATGAAAGAAATGCTGGAGGTATTGGATAATAATTTTGAGGGAAGGGAAGATATACGCCAACTATTCCTCAATAGGACACCAAGATACGGTAATGATGATGACTATGCAGATGAAATCATGAAGGAAGCCTTTGATGCATACTACAATGAAGTCAACGGCAGACCAACTGTTTGCGGCGGAACCCATAGAATAGATATGCTTCCCACCACCTGCCATGTTTATTTTGGAGAGGTTACGGGAGCTACCCCTGACGGAAGAAGGGCAGGCATGCCTCAATCCGAAGGAATATCACCTGTACAGGGAACGGACCGAAAAGGTCCTACAGGAGTTATCAAATCTGCCAGCAAGATGGATCACATCAGAACCGGAGGAACTCTGCTCAACCAGAAGTTCTCACCAAGTGTGGTTAACAGCGATGAAGCATTGGATAAATGGGTACAGCTTGTAAGAACATATTTTAAACTGGACGGACATCACATACAATTTAATGTTGTAGATGCCAATACTTTAAGAGATGCACAAAAACATCCGGAAAACTACAGAGATCTTATTGTTCGTGTTGCAGGCTACAGCGATTACTTTAATGATTTGGGAGAAGCACTGCAAAATGAGATTATAACAAGAACAGAACACCAGGGATTTTAACAGTTATAAATAGTTAAAAAAGCCTCTTAGGTATAGTTATATTATATCTAAGAGGCTTTTTGGTTGATATATAATTTTAC
>NZ_JAWLCK010000086.1:0-11682 GCF_041687175.1 Lutispora sp. | reverse complement strand
CCAATAAACAGACAGGAAGGAGATTCACTGCCTGTAAGCGCTTTCGTTGGAAGAGAAGACGGACATTTCCCAATGGGAACCTCTGCATATGAGAAGAGGGGAATAGCTGTATATGTACCTGAATGGCAGATAGATAAATGCATACAGTGCAACCAATGCTCTTATGTATGCCCACATGCAGCTATAAGACCTATACTTCTTACAGAAGAAGAGAAGAAGAATGCTCCGGCAGGCTTTGAGACCAAAAATGCTATAGGCAAAGAGCTTAGCGGATTACAGTATAGAATGCAAGTAAGCACAATGGATTGTACGGGTTGTGGAAACTGTGCAGATATTTGCCCTGCCAAGGAAAAGGCTCTCGTTATGAAGCCTCTTGAAACTCAAACTGAGGTTCAGATTCCAAACTGGGATTATGCTATGAAGGTTCCAGTAAAAGATAATCTAATGCCTTTAACTACAGTTAAAGGAAGCCAGTTTGCACAACCGTTGTTAGAATTCTCAGGTGCATGCGCAGGCTGCGGTGAAACCCCATATGTTAAGCTTATTACCCAGCTTTTCGGAGATAGAATGATAGTTGCCAACGCAACTGGTTGTTCTTCAATCTGGGGTGCTTCTGCACCATCTATGCCATATTGTACAAATGCAGAGGGTAAAGGTCCCGCATGGGCTAACTCACTGTTTGAAGACAACGCTGAATACGGATTTGGTATGGCAGTAGCAACAAGGCAGATCAGAAGCAGATTGGCTGACATTATGAATGAAGCTTTGACATTGGATATTCCTGAAAACTACAAAGAAGCTTTCAAAGCTTGGTTGGATGGAATGAACGATGCTGAAGAGAGCAAGAAAGCTTTTGCTATGATTACTCCATTACTCAATGCAGATGGTGTTAGCTGCGACAGAGCTAAGGAAATAATTGCTGAAATTGCAGAGAAGAAAGATTATCTAATAAAGAAATCAGTATGGATATTCGGTGGAGACGGCTGGGCTTATGATATAGGTTACGGCGGATTAGACCATGTACTGGCTTCAGGTGAAAATGTAAATGTACTTGTATTGGATACTGAAGTTTACTCCAATACAGGCGGTCAGTCTTCTAAAGCTACACCAATAGGTGCTGTTGCTAAATTTGCTGCTTCTGGTAAGAGAGTTAAGAAGAAAGATCTAGGCATGATTGCTGCTACTTACGGCTATGTATATGTTGCACAGGTTGCAATGGGTGCAGACAAGAATCAATTGCTTAAAGCATTGATTGAAGCAGAGAAGTATGATGGACCATCCCTAATCATTGCTTATGCTCCTTGCATAAACCATGGTTTGAAAGAGGGTATGGGAAGAACACAGGCTAATGCACAGCAGGCTGTTGAAGCAGGCTATTGGCACCTGTACAGATACAATCCAGAGCTTAAAGCCCAAGGCAAGAATCCATTTACATTGGATTCCAAAGAGCCAAAGGCAAGCTTCAGGAAGTTCTTAGACGGTCAGGTTAGATATACTTCACTGACTGCTACATTCCCAGAAATTGCAGAAGAATTGTTTGCAAAGGCTGAAGAAGTAGCTAAAGAGAAGTATGAAAACTACAAAAAAATGGCTGAAGCAGAATAAAATTTGCTAATGCAAAGAAGAGCGGGAAACCGCTCTTCTTCTTATACCATTTTGCATCAATAGAATTCATCCATAAAAGCCCTGGCATCTTGTGGGCTCCATCTTCTTTTTACTAGTGGTTCTTCTTCCTTCAAATGATGGAAGCGGTCTATAAAACTTGGTTTGTCTGATTTGTATAAAATACCTATTGGTATAGAGTCTCCCCATTCCAATGCCTTCTTGAAGGCTTCTTCTTTATCATATGGATCATATTTCTCATCAAGGTAATATACCCTGTCTTTGTACCACTTGAAAGTATTCACCTTGTTGAAGGTTACACAAGGCTGAAGTATATCCAACAAGGAGTAGCCTTTATTTTCTATGGCTGCCTTCATCATAGCTTTCATATGCACTTTGTCCCCGGAGAAGGTTCTGGCTACGAAGGAGCAATCCTGGCTTATTGCAAAAGCCAATGGATTAAAGGGTGAGGATTTTACACCATCAAATTGTAATGTAGTCACCTGATTCAGTGCCGTAGTGGGGGAACCTTGACCTTTAGTAAGGCCATATATCTGGTTATTGTGTACAAAGTGAGTTATATCGATATTCCTTCTTATATTGTGTATCAGGTGATTGCCCCCTTCTCCATAGGAATCTCCATCTCCTGAGTTCACAAATACTGTAAGATCCTTATTGGCTATTTTAACCCCCATAGCAACAGGCAAAGCCCTACCGTGAAGACCGTTAAAACCGTTGGAGTTTATATAATGGGGTAGTTTTGCTGCCTGGCCTATGCCAGATATGGCTGCTGTTTCGTATGGCTTTAAGCCCAGTTCTTCCAGAGTCTCCTTTAGTGCTTCTATTATGCCGAAATTACCGCAACCGGGACACCAGGATATCTCACAATCATAGTGAAAGGGATTGTTTTTCATCAATAGTCACCTTCCTTCACTGCTTTGTATATGAAGTAAGAATCCATCTGCCTTCCATCATATTTCAATATACTTCCATGGCATCTGATCCCTGTCTGTTGAGCTATTAAGGATGCCAATTGACCGGTGTAGTTTTGCTCTACATTTATTATTTTTTTTGCTTTATCGCAGTAGTGCAATAGTCTATTTTGAGGTAAAGGCCAGATATCTCCAAATACAAGTGCTCCTGCTTCAATACCATCTGCTTTAAGAAGTCGAAGAGCTTCATATAGCGGACCATAGGTAGAACCCCAACCTATCAATAGCAACTCAGGCTTTTCTGAACCAAAATAATCCGGTTCCATAAGATCTTTCCTTAGAAGCTCCATCTTTTTCATTCTTTTTCGTACCATACTATTTCTGATATCAACATTTTCAGATATGTGACCATACTCATCATGTTCGTGACTATCTGCCAGTACAAAAACATTTTCATATTGAGAAGGAAAGATTCTAGGTGATATACCATCAGTTGTTACTTCATATCTTCTAAAGATGCCTTCATATTCCGGTTTTTCCGTCAAGTATCTTTCAATGGTTACCTTGTCAAAATCATAAGGTTTCGTAGTGACCTTGCAATCTGAGAGATACTCATCGCTGAGAAGTATAACAGGGATCTGATACTTTTCTGCCAGGTTAAAGGCTCTGGCAGTTTGATAAAAAGCATCTTCCGTGTTTCTCAGAGCGATAACCATTCTTGGAAATTCTCCCTGAGCAGCAGATATTACGAATAAAAGATCGCTTTGTTCCGTTCTTGTGGATAACCCTGTAGCAGGACCTGGCCTTTGCACATTTGCAACCACCAAAGGGGTTTCAGTAACACCTGCAAGGCCTAAAGCCTCCACCATAAGGGAAAAACCTCCTCCGGATGTGCCAGTCATAGCTCTTATACCTGCATAGGAGGCACCAATAGCTGAATTAATAGCAGCAATTTCATCTTCAGCCTGATCCACAAATATACCTGCCTTTTCTGCATAACGGGTCATAAATTTCATTATGGTGGTAGATGGGGTCATAGGATATGCAGAATAATATGCACAGCCTGCAGCTAAAGCTCCTAGGGCACAGGCCTCGTTACCGTTTATCAAAATATTTTTTACTGTTGAAGGCTGTGGCATTGTAAAAAGCTGAGAAACAGCCTCATACCCCTCTTTAAGGGCCTTTATGTTTTCTTCTCTAAATTTATTAGCAAATCTTGCATTTAGATGTTCAATAGCTCTATCATAGCTAAGGCCAAACAGTTTATAAACTGCTCCCAGTGCGACAGTGTTTGCCATTCTTGGGTTGCCTAAGGATTTTGCGATGCCTATCAGTGGTATTCTTAGCGTATTAGCACCCTCATTTTTTATAGACATATCACATAGTATACAACCATTAGGCTTTAATCTATCTCGATGAAGCTTTACTGTTTTTTCATCTAATGCAATTATAAGGTCGAGATATGGCCAATGAGAATGTATAGGATAGTCTCCAAGGCGTATCTGGGTAAAGTTGTGCCCACCTTTGACCCTTGACATATAATCCTTACTGGAGTAAACATAATATCCCATATTATTGAGGGTTTTCTCAAGTATGTCGCTTATGGTTTCAATACCCTGACCAGCTTCTCCTCCGATTAGAATATTATACTCCAAATTAATACCTCCTCTATCGAAAGATATAGATTAATAAATAAAAAAACAGGTTGTACCGAATCCAAGTATATCGGTACAACCTACTTTTTACTGAATATAAATACACACTCCTACCAAACCTGGTCCTGTGTGAACCCCAAGGGCAGGTCCAATTTGACCAAATACTATATCTTTGACGTTTGGCAGTTTTGAGAGAGTTTCTCTGATCTTTATAGCCTCTTTTTCTGCATTGCCATGCATGACAGCCAGCCTTACAATATTCCCTTCTGAAATCTCCTTTGCTATTTCAACTAACTTGTCTAGGGACTTTCTTCTGCCTCTGACCTTAGCATGACTATAATACTTGCCCTCTTCGTTTATTGATATAATGGGTTTGATATCCATTATATCTCCTATTGTAGCTGCTACGGTGTTTATCCTGCCGCCTTTCTTTAGATACTCCAACACAGGGAGACAATAAAATAGTTTTATTTTTTCCCTTATAGACAGGATCTTTTCTTTTACTTCATCTATCTTTAAACCTTCAGCAATCATTTTGGCAGCTTCATGTACCATAAATCCCAAGCCTATGGACAGGCTTTTGGAATCTATTGCTATGATATTCAAATCAGGGAAATCCTTGCTTATCATTTTAATCATATCAAAGGTTCCGCTTAGTCCGCTCGAAATATTGATGGACAATATGTGCTTTATCCCTTGATTTCGTAGAGATTCAAGGAGATTTGAACAATCTGAGGGTGAAGCCATAGATGTCTTGGGTATTTCATCGGGCATTCTGTCATAAACCTCCTGAGGTGAGATATCTACTCCGTCTCTATATTCCTTATCCCCATATATGACTCTTAAGGGAAGGGTAAATATAGAATGTTCCTTTAATATTTCTGCTGGCAGATCACAGCTGCTGTCCGTTATCAATGCAATTTTGTTGTTAGTATTGTCCATCCATATTCCTCACTTTACATTTTTTTACCCATAGGGAAGCATATATTACTCCTATTATATTATTTTTGCTGCCAGAAATAAACAAAATTATTTAAGACTATCCATAACTTTTTTAATCATTGCTGGCGCTATTCTACATTTATCTTCAGCTACAGCACATACAGCAAATCTTAATCCCTTTTTCAATGGGATGAGGAATAGATTTTCTTCCATCAATTTGTCGCTGATTTCTTTTGCATTATCACAAGGTATGCTTATGAAAAAGCCGTCTCTATATGGAAGTATTTCCAATCCTACTTCTTCAGAAGCCTTTACAAAAGCCTCTGCTCTTTTTTGAAGCATTGTCTTATATAAGTCTTTTTCCTCTTCATATGCCTTAAATTTATCCGGATCTTTGCAAATTCTTGCCATAACTTCCATAGCGCCTCTATTGCAGTTTGACCAGTTGGCTCGATTAGAATGGGCGCAGGAATAATAGAACTCTTCAGCAATGTCTTTGTTTGAAGATATACCAATAGCTGCTCCTAATCTCATGCCATACATGGTATAACCCTTCGACAAGCTATATCCTACAACAACTAGTATATTTTCAGGCAGATTGGAAAACAGTTTAAAAAACTTTCTTCTTTCATTTCCTTTTCCGGCAAAGTCTATGTAGGCTACATCTATCAATAGTATTATCCTATTATCTTGATTTTTTGCATTTTCTTTCATGATATCGATTACTTGCTGCCACTCCTCATCAGACAAACTATACCCTGTAGGATTCTGAGCAGGGCTGTTTATTATGGCAACCAATCTCTTCTGTTTATTTAATAGTGTTTCGAAATTTTCTTTAAAGGATTCTATATTAAACTCGTTCTTATCATTGAATAGTTTATAATGAGAGACTTTCCTGCCGAATTCCTCTGATATAGTTACATATGGTTTCCAATACCAATCAGATACCAATACGGTATCTCCAGGATTAGTATAATTGAATATGGTGTGTCTGACTGATCCAGTACCTCCTGGAGTGGCAACAGCTTTGATGAAGGCATCAGGTTTGAACTCCCTGAAGCAGGCTTCTTGTACAGCTTCTAAAAAGTCAGGTTGTCCAGCTACAAGAGCATAGGCTGCCAAATTGGCATTAGGCATGGACTTCAACTCATCATATACGGTCTTCATGCATATCAGGTCACCATTGTCATCCATCAGTGCCCCTAGGGTGGAGTTTATCACCTTATCCTTACCGTGCTTTTTAACTGCCTGTTGTGCCTTTGCAGCAAGGCCAAATATTGCATCATCTTCTTTAGGCCATATTGCATGGCTTGCTGCCATACTGCTAATCATAAAATCACCTCAATTATTAATATTTAGTGTTAACTTCATTCTAACCTTATAATATTGTATCGTCAATGATACTTGTTTTGTATTTTACCCTTTACATTTACACCGGATACAGATAAAATTAAAATACGGGCAAATTATTTTTGTTCTGCAAATTTTATGCAACTATAGGGTAAAATATGGTCAAGTATGAAATTCAGGTAAAATAACCTTTTAAGGGGGAATACTTTATGAAAGAATACAAAACCGAGAACTTAAGAAACATTTGTCTATTAGGCCATGCTAGTGCTGGTAAGACTACTATTGCAGAAGCCATGTTATTTAACACAGGAGTGTTAGACAGATTTGGCAAAGTAGATGATGGTACTACTACTCTAGATTATGATCCAGAAGAAATTAAAAGGAAGATTTCCATAAGTGCAGCAGTGGCTCCATGTGATTGGAAGAACATAAGGATTAATGTCATTGACACTCCCGGATATTTCGATTTCGTGGGCGAAGTAGTATCAAGTCTTAATGTTAGTGATGCAGCAGTTATCTCCGTTGACAGTGTGTCAGGTGTTGAGGTAGGTGCAGAGAAATCCTGGGAGATGGTAACTGAGAAAGGAATGCCTTCCTTATTTTTTATAAATAAAATGGATAGGGAAAATGCAAACTTCTCAAAGGTTTTTGAACAACTTAGAGAGGTTTTTGGTAATAAATTGGTTCCTATAGCAATTCCTATAGGGGCAGAATCAAACTTCAAAGGTGTTATAGACCTTATTGATATGAAAGCTAGAACAAATGAAGGCAACAAGGTAGTAGAAGGAGATATACCTTCAGGTTATGAAGACCAGATAGAAGAATACAGAAATATGATAATTGAAGCCGCTGCCCAAACTGATGAAGAGCTTATGGAAAAGTATTTCAGCGGTGAAGAACTAACAAGAGAAGAGATAATAAAAGGATTGAGAATAGGTGTGGTATGTGGAGATGTTGTTCCTGTTCTTTGTGGTTCTGCTATAAAGAATATAGGAATAGTAGCTCTCATGAATACTATTGAGAGTTTCTTCCCATCACCTGTTGACATTGGGGAATATAAATGCAAGAATACTAAGTCTGATGCAGATGAGAATCGTAAGTTTGATGTAAATCTTCCTTTCAGTGCTCAGGTATTCAAAACAGTGGCTGACCCCTTTGTTGGTAAGATTTCCATGTTTAAGGTAATGTCAGGCAGTATAAGCTCAGATAGTGAAGTCTTCAATCCTGATAAAGAGAAAAAAGAGAGATTAAGTGGTTTGTTCCTCCTTAGAGGTAAAAAGCAGATTCCTATGACAAAACTTATAGCTGGTGATATAGGAGCTGTAGCAAAACTTCAGTTTACAACTACAGGAGATACCCTATGTGATCCACAGAATCCTGTGACTTTTGAGCCTGCGGAATTCCCTGTACCAAACCTTACTATGGCTATAGAGCCTAAGTCAAAGGGTGATGAAGACAAGATAGGTAATGGACTTCAGAGACTAGTTGAAGAGGATCCTACTTTAAAGGTTGAGAAGAATGTAGAGACAAGACAGACCTTGATATCCGGCATAGGAGAGCAACATCTGGAAATTGTCACCAAGAAGCTTCAGAATAAATTTGGAGTAGATGTTTTATTAAAGGATCCAAAGATACCTTATAGGGAAACAATTAAAAAATCTGCAAAGGCGGAAGGAAAACACAAGAAGCAATCCGGTGGTCATGGACAATACGGTCATGTATGGATTGAATTTGAGCCTATTTTGGATGGTAGTGCAGAATTCGAATTTGTTGATAAGATAGTTGGAGGTGTAGTACCCAGACAGTATATACCTGCTGTTGAAAAGGGACTTAGAGAGTGTATGGAAGAAGGAGTCTTGGCTGGCTATCCTGTAGTTAATGTGAGATGTACATTATACGATGGTTCATTCCATCCTGTAGACTCTGCAGAAATGCCTTTCAAGATTGCAGCATCCTTAGCTTATAAAAAAGGTATGGCTGATGCAAATCCTGTTTTATTAGAACCTATTTATAGCGTAGAAGTATTAGTTCCTGACCAGTATATGGGTGATATAATTGGTGACTTGAACAAGAAGAGAGGTAGAGTTCTTGGTATGGAACCTGTAGGAAAGCTCCAGAAGGTTACAGCCGAAGCTCCCTTAGCAGAGATGTTCAAATATGCAACTGATCTGAGATCTATGACCCAGGCAAGAGGAAGCTTCAGTATGAAGTTTGTAAGATATGAAGAGGTTCCTGCCCAAATAGCTCAAAAGGTTGTTGAAGCTGCTAATTTGGAAAAGGAAAAAGAATAATAAAATATACTATATATATGGAATACGGCAAATTAAGGATTTGCCGTATTTTTTTGTCAGCATATTTAATTTCTGCTTTCATAAAATAGTAATAATCATTATTATAAACCATCATGTCATAGGAGGTCGTTGAATGATACAAAGAAGAATGACACTGGAACACCCTATAGGGTTGCACGATGTAAGAAAAGTTATTGAAAGGATAAAAGATATTGGTGAAGGGGAAGAATTGGTAATACAGATGAGCAGTCAAGATTCTTTCAGAGCAGAAGGGATATTATCAATACTTGACAGAGAAGACTATCAATGGACTGCTAAAGGAGGGCATGATGGAAATGATTATTATATTGTGGCGAGAAAGAGATAGCCATAATTAAAAATAGGAAAGGATAAAAGTGAAGGGTTAAATAGGTTACATGATTATCATGTAGCTTATTTTTATTGGGTAAATTTAAGGACAAAAACACTTGCAACCAGAATTATGAAGTTATATAATAAAAGTAAAGTCAAAGAAAGTCAAAGTCAGAAAGAGTGATAATATGGCAAGAATTAGTGATTTGATTGAAGAGTTTATAAATGATTTGATTCAAGAAGCAGAAGGTACAATCGAGATCGGCAGGAATGAGCTTGCTGGTTACTTCAACTGTGCTCCTTCCCAGATAAACTATGTATTGACCACCAGGTTTACTACAGAGAGGGGATACTATATAGAATCCCGGAGAGGTGGAGGAGGCTGCATCAAGATATCAAAAATCAATATAGATAAGCAGCAGTATATTAGCAACATTCTATTAAAGGAAATTGGTCAAAATATAAACAAGGAAAAAGCATATAGTTTTGTAGATTTTATGCAAAAAGAAGGTTTTATAGATGAAAGAGAGTGCAAAATAATAAAGGCAGCTGTAGATGATAGCAATCTGTCATCTATACCAAAGTCCTTAAGAGATGAGATAAGGGCATCAATATTAAAAGCCATGCTTGTTTCGGCATTGATATAATTTTAGTACTGGAGGAGATATTTATGATATGCAATGAGTGCGGTAAAAGGCCTGCCACTGTCCATATAA
Organism: Lutispora sp.; assembly: GCF_041687175.1. Taxonomy (NCBI): domain Bacteria; kingdom Bacillati; phylum Bacillota; class Clostridia; order Lutisporales; family Lutisporaceae; genus Lutispora; species Lutispora sp. The sequence goes on along the minus strand of NZ_JAWLCK010000086.1, from coordinate 1,843 downwards.
CCAAAATTGAAAATGGTAAAAAGACCAATATGCATCTTTGTGAGCAATGTGCTTTGGCCAAAGGTGCTTTAAGTATGAATACAGGATTCTCCATAAATGATCTTTTAGCTGGCATGTTGAATACTGGGACCCCATTACCCATTAAAGTGGATTTTATGGACGATCCATCTTGTCCTGTATGTGGTATGAAGTACAGCCGGTTCAGAGAAACAGGAAGATTTGGTTGCGGAAGCTGTTATAAGAGCTTTGGAGATAGATTGACTCCATTATTCAGAAGGATTCACGGAAATATTAATCATACAGGTAAAATCCCTCAAAGAACAGGAGGAAGACTTAAGATTATGAGGGAGATGGAGTCTCTAAAAGCTGAATTGGCAAATGCAGTAAAAAGAGAAGAATATGAGAAAGCTGCGGAAATACGAGATAAGATAAGAGCTTTAGAAAAAAGCAGTGGGAGGGATGAATAATGAGTGGATGGATTACTCAGCAAGGTCCCCAAAATGAAATAGTGTTGAGCAGCAGAGTCAGGCTTGCACGTAATATTGCTAATACACCATTTCCTGCTTATTTGAATATAGATGAAGCCAATAAGGTTATAGATCAGGTAGAGATGGCAGCCAAGAAAAATGATAAGGAGTCATACAAATTATACACAATAGATAAGATTCCATATGTAGATAGGCAGGTATTATTGGAAAAGCATTTAATAAGTCCAGACCTAGCCAAGGGCTCTAAAGGAGCAGCATTGATATCTGAGAATGAACTAATAAGCATCATGATAAATGAAGAAGATCATATAAGGATTCAAGCCATACTCCCCGGTTTCCAAATGAAAAATGCCTGGGCTATGGCAAATGATGTGGATGATGCATTAGAACAATCCCTTGATTATACCTATGATGAAAAGCTAGGATATCTGACCTGTTGTCCTACAAATGTAGGTACAGGTATGAGAGCATCGGCCATGGTTCATCTTCCTGCATTAAATATGTCAGGTAATATAAGCAAGATACTTCAGACGGTTACTCAGATAGGCTTAACCATAAGAGGAATGTATGGAGAGGGCACAGAGTTTCAAGGAAACCTGTTTCAAATATCAAACCAGATAACCCTAGGTCTATCGGAGGAGGAAATAGTTGAAAACATCAATGCAGCAACATCCCAAATAGTAGAAAAAGAAAAGGAAGCTAGAAATATATTGTTGAATAATAACAGAATCCAGTTGGAAGATAAAATTTGGAGAGCTTGGGGCATACTGAAAAATGCCCGGGTTATTACTTCTCAGGAGGCTATGAAGCTTTTGTCCGATGTCAGATTGGGTATGGACTTGAACATAATTGAGAATCTGACGGTATCACTGCTAAATGAGATAATGATAGAGACTCAGCCTGCAAGTATACAGAAGTATGCAGGGGAAGAATTAAGCCCTGATGCGAGGGATATAATAAGAGCAGAAATAATCAGGAAAAAACTGTAGTGTTATTCCACGGTAAAGGAGAGATATTATGGGCATGTTTGATAAATTTACGGAAAGAGCTCAAAAGGTTTTAGTATATGCTCAGGAAGAAGCACTAAGATTAAGACATAATTATATAGGAACTGAACATATATTGCTAGGCCTTGTTAAGGAAGGGCAAGGGGTTGCCGCTCAGCTGATAAAAAGTAAAGGTGTGGATCTGGACAGCCTTAGAACAACAGTAATATCAATGGTTAGTATGGGAGACGAACCTGTTTCTAAAGTAATAGGCTATACTCCAAGAACCAAATATATAATAGAGAACAGTTCCAATGAAGCAAGAAACTTTAATCATAACTATGTAGGGACAGAGCATTTGCTTCTAGC
>NZ_JAWLCK010000085.1:0-11847 GCF_041687175.1 Lutispora sp. | reverse complement strand
TGCTATGTTTATTCCTATAAACCCGCCGAAAATATTCAAAAAGAATAGTAAGGCTGCTCCTATGATACCATTGATTATGAATTTAATTACAATTTTTATCGGTACTACTAATAGCATACCTATTATATAGATAGCACCTATGGCCAAAAACACGGCCAGTATTGTAAAAATATCTATCTGGGGCATAAAGACCCTCCTTTTACTGCAACTTAACCAATACTTGGCTAAATAATATATATTTCATTATACATGAAATATTACACAAAATTGCAGTAAAAAAGGTTTCTATATGTATCATAGGTCCATTTTTATGCCACATTGCTTTGCATGTTTTAACATATATACGTATTTTGCCCTTGCAGCCTCAATTTTGTATATTGCATGATCTATCAAATCTTCTTCCACTACATTCTCAAAATAGTTTTGTGCATCATACCATTCCTGACGGGCTTTAGCAATAGCTGCAAAAAACTCCTCATGATTATCCTTCTTTTTCCTCCTGGTAAATCCGGGTATCATGTTTAAAAGTTGTTTGACCTCTAAATTCAGTGACAAAAAAATGCCTCCTTATACTTTTTCTATTTATGTATAGGATATCCATATTATAGAAAAAGTATACAAGAGACATAACCCTTGAATAAAGTTATTTAAATAGATGTTCTACACTAACTAATTTTTCATCTTCAAAACTTAATTTACATATGTCTGGCATGTTCAAACCTTTCCAGAAATCGTAATTATATTTTTTATCATAATAATTCATTATTAGTACCATAATATTGCCAGCATTTTATAATTGCTTCATCAAAGTTTGTAACAAAATTATCGGCAAGTTTTCTTTCTCTAAATCCTTCATCTATTGAAATAGATAATCCGAAATAATCTGCTATACCTTCAACTGTTTGAATAGCACGTCTATAAGGACTTGATATAACCTTGTTTATGTTTTCACGTGATAACAATTCTGTTACTTTTTGGGCGTCTTTTATCCCTTTTTCAGATAATGGTCTATTTAATTCGTCAGGAGTATATGCTGAATTAGCGTGTCTAACAAAATATATATTAGCTATCATTTAATATTTATCCCCCATGCTTAATTCGCTATATTCTACTTATATGTAGAATCTGTGATATTTAACTCCAATGTCAGTTGTGCCGCTTCATCATTAGTTTGGATACTATGCCTGCTGCCAAATTGTCATTCCTAAGCTCCACGGCTTTATAAGCGCATAGCTCATGACAGCACATGCATTCAATGCATTTATCGTAGTTGATTTTTTTTGTCTCCTTATCAATAGCCTGTACCGGACAGCTCTCCACACACATATTGCACTTTCTGCATTTATTGCTATTAATCCTGGGGCGGGCTTTAAAAAAGTCAATTACCTTTATTACTGCTTTATTACCGAGCTTCTTTGTACTCTTAAAACGTTTGGGAAGCTTAAAATTGTGCAGTTCTGGAATCTCCATATAATCCCCAGCTAAAGTTATGTTCTTCAGCCTGCCTTCTCCCAGATTCCTCTTATGAGCAGTGCTCAATATCGGAATATCTTCTACGTTCATTCCTAACATTTTTGCTGCCACAGCATCCAGTGCTAGCGGATCCTCGCTTATGATTATCTTATTAGCCTGATATGGCTCTCCCGCTGTTGGTCCTTCTCCCTGCATTGCCAAAATCCCATCCATTATGTGTAAATGAAATTTAGCTGCTCTGTGAATATCGCAAATAATATGTCCGAAATCTAGCGGTTCCGGAGCCATTCTATGGTATTTTGCCTTTCTGAGCCCAGGTATACATCCGAATACATTTTTTACTGCTCCAGTGTAAAAAGCTGCTGAATGTGTCTTGAGCTTAGGCAAATTGATTACAACGTCAGCATCAAACAATGGTTTTGCTATGTACATAGTTTCTTCGCACTTGCTTTCCGGTTGTACTGCTACAACACCTTCACGATCGAAATTCTTAACTTCCGCACCTTCCTCTTCCACCACTCTTTCATATCCTGCCACCTTTAAGGCCTGTGCGGTAGGCGCCATACCTGCGATTGCCCCTCCTGCGCTATCTCCAACCCATACGATACAGCCTTTGCTTTTCAATATTTTTATCATAGCCCTCACAAACTCGGAGTGTGTCACTGCCGCTGATTCCGATGTTTTAGGTCCGATAAGATTAACCTTAAGAAGGACTTTATCCTGGGGCTTTACGTATTTATTCCATCCTCCAAACAGCTCTATGGCGTCATTTATTTTTTCCATCAGAGAATCTAAACTATAGTCTTTGCATTCTTTTATTATTACCTTGCTCATAAAGGGAGCCTCCTTAATATTAAAATAAATCCTAATATCCTACTATTGTATTTTAGACCAGGTTATCACTGTGAGTTCATCTATTTGTAGCTACGTTAATTAAACTCATTAGCTTTATGATACCATATGAATACATATTCTCACAAAATAAAAAAGCAGGAGATTTCTTGGGTTCACTTCTACAATTTCTCCTGCTTTAAAAAACTTTATTTTGTAAATACATAGACATATAAAATCTATATCTCTCTTCTTCCCTCCAGAGCTTTCATCAGGGTTACCTCATCCGCATATTCCAAATCACCGCCTACTGGTATTCCGTGGGCTATTCTTGTAGCTTTTATTCCCAGAGGCTTAATAAGCTTTGAAATATACATAGCCGTTGCTTCTCCTTCTATGTTGGGGTTGGTTGCCAGGATTACTTCCTTCACATTGTCATCTCCAAGTCTTGACAGCAGTTCCTTGATCCTTATATCATCAGGCCCTATACCATCCATAGGAGAAATTGCACCATGGAGTACATGGTAAAGACCCTTATACTCCCTTGTCTTTTCCATGGCTACCACATCCCTGGGATCTTCAACTACACATATTATGCTGTTATCCCTTTTAGCATCGGAGCATATATTGCATCTGTCGCTATCAGTGATATTAGAGCATACCTCACAGTATTTCACATTTCTTTTGGCGTTTATTATGGCATAAGCCAATTCTTCAGCTTCCTTCTGAGGCATATCCAATAGATAGAAAGCTAATCGTTGAGCTGTTTTACTGCCTATGCCCGGTAACTTTGTAAAAGCTTCAATCAGCTTCGCAATAGGAGCTGCATAATAGTTCATCAGAATAGACCTCCAGGCAGGTTCATACCGCCAGTAAACTTACTCATTTCACGAGCCATCATTTCATCCGCCTGTCTTATGGCTTCATTTACTGCTGCCATTACTAAATCCTGCAGCATTTCCACATCGTCAGGATCCACCACTTCAGGTTTTATAGTTATGGATTCAATCTGCTTTTTACCATTAATAACTACAGTTACAGCTCCGCCTCCGGCACTTGCTTCAATTGTTCTTTGTTCTATCTCTTGCTGAAGCTTCAGCATTTCCTGCTGCATCTTCTGAGCCTGCTTCATTATATTGCTCATGTTTCCCATTCCGCCTGGGAATCCACCTCTTGCCATATTTATTCCTCCTTAAATATAAGTATTGGCACGCGTTGCGCAGCCTAAGGTATTCCTATCCCGTCCTGGCACGAGACTCGAATCCATGCCCGGGTCACGAGTCAAAATCCGAAAAGAGTACCATCTCTCCTGAGTTCTGATCTCTGAGCTCTGAGTTCATAGTTCATAATGATTATACTATTCTTCTTCCACTACTTCAACGAGGTCTTCGCCAAATAGTTCAATAGCTTTTTTCACTACATCATTTTCATCAGTTTCTCTCTTATCCTCTTCACTGGCTATTGCCACTTCATCTTCATAGACAGCTTTTATTCTTATTGGTTTTGAGAAGTATTCGGCTGCAATTTCTTCTATTTCTTTTTTGGTATCAGACCTTTCCACGGATTCTTTTGAGAACGAATCCTGCCTGGCAAAGCATAGAAGAATCTTTTCCCCATCTATAATCGCCGGTTTACATAGAGCCAGGTATGTTCTGAGCTTCATCTTTTTCCTGTTCTTGATTTCCTGTATAAAGCCATTCCATTTCTCCATTATATCAGGAGATAGAGGTTTGGGTTCCAGATTCTTAGCTTTTTCAGAAGTTTTCTTTTCTGTCTTCTTATCTTCCTTTTTTTCTTCTTTCTTTACCTTTTTCCCTTCTTGTGCAATAGCTATAGATATCTCGCCTTTAGCCAGCATATCTTCCAGCTTCTCAATCCTCGCCAGCAGTCCTTCTGGACTCATATCCTTATCCAGCTTGCACATCTTTATTATTGCTACTTCCAGAATTGTTTTGGGCTGAGGTGCCCACTTTATACCTGAAGTCAGATCAGATAAAATATCTATGCATCTGATGATATTATCTCTTCCATAACCACTGCTCTGCTCCTTAAGCATTGATACCGTCTCTCTGGATAAATCTATGATATCCTCCGCCTGTTCCACCAGCTTAGCCATCAGAAGATTTCTATAATGGCTGAGAAGGTCTCTGGCGAATTGACCCATATCCTTTCCCTCATCGGATATCTCTTGTATAAGCATCATCGCCTTAGGACAGTTGCCCTCCAATATTGCATCTGCCATTTTAAAGAGATATTCATCATTTACTATGCCCAAAACTTTAAGAACATCATCATGCTTTATTTCCATTCTCCCAAATACGGCACATTGGTCCATGATGCTTATGGCATCTCTCATAGCTCCATCAGAGTTTCTTGCAATTAACCTCAATGCATCTTCCTCTGCTTTAATATTCTCCTCTTTACATATATATTTCAATCTGTCCACGATGTTCTCCTGAACCAGTCTCTTAAAGTCAAATCGCTGGCATCTGGACAATATGGTGGCAGGCAGCTTATGGGGTTCTGTAGTAGCAAGTATAAACTTCACATATGCAGGAGGTTCTTCTAATGTCTTAAGCAATGCATTAAAGGCTTCGTTGGTAAGCATATGAACCTCATCTATTATATATACCTTATATTTGCCCATGGCAGGAGCAAATTTAACTGCTTCCCTCAAATCTCTTACATCTTCAATCCTTCTATTGGATGCTGCATCTATTTCAAAAACATCCATGGAATTACCCTGATTTATGCTGATACAGCTTTCACAGTTATCACAGGGATTGCCATCCTGTAGATTAAAGCAGTTTACAGCTTTGGCAAGAAGCTTTGCGGTGCTGGTCTTACCTGTACCCCTGGTACCGCAAAACAAATAAGCATGAGATAGTTGATCGGTCTTGATCTGATTTTTCAGGATTGTGGTTATCTGCTCCTGACCGCATACATCTTCAAATTTTTTTGGTCTCCATTTTCTATATAATGCAGTATACATTTAATCAACTCCTCATGTTTGTAACTATTATATATTATAACATTTTTCTTGGTTTGGAAAACAAAATTGGAAAAAGAAAAAGCTCGTATAAATACGAACTTTAGATTCATAGAAAAGCCTAAATTTTTTTGTATCAGATTATTAAAATTAAAGGCCGTGCACCTTCCTTCGGCAACGAACGCCTCCAAGCGTTACCCGGACAGTTAACTCCAACCAGGCATCCCTGCGGCACACAGAAGGGTTTACTTACCGCTGCTTCCTCCCGGACCTGACGGGGTTCATAAATTTCTGTTGCGTAGGACCCAATTATCAACGCCACTTATCAGGGGCAGACCTTACAGACGCCGGCCTCAGAAAAGGAATTCAATCCTGCTGTTGCGGATTGCAGGTTACAGGGCACCGCAAACTCCCCATCTAGCACGGCCAAGCTTTAAACAATTTTTTAGTGATACAAATAGAATTATATATTTAATAATTAAATGTGTCAACGGATAGTTTTGGCTATCAGATTCTATTTACCCGATATTGCCAGTTCTCCCACTATGACACTGGGGCTTCCAAAACATCCACCAGAAGGCATTCCAAATTTTAAATCTTCTCCTACTTCTATTATATCCTGAAGAACATTATAAAAATTACCCGCTACTGTAATTTGTTCTACAGGTTTAATTTCCTTGCCATTTTTTATTTCAAAACCCTTTGCAGCAAGTGAAAAATCTCCAGATACTGCATTTGCACCAGAATGTAATCCTTGAACCTCTGTGATGAAGATTCCATCACCTAATTGGTTCATCAAATCTTCTCTTGTTTTATTACCGGGTTTTATATAAAAATTGCTTGGAGAAACTCCTATAGGTGAAGCATAGGAACCCTTTGAAGCATTCCCCGTGGACTTTACTCCGTCTTTTTGGGCAGTTTTCAGATTATATAGCAAAGTATTAAGCTTACCTTCCTCCACAACTGTCTTTGTATAGCAAGCCACACCTTCTGCATCAAAAGGTGCTGAAGCCAAGCCTTTCTCCATGAGTGGATCATCTATTATTGTAACAGCTTCTGAAGCAATCTTTGTTCCCACTTTTCCCTTCAAAAGGGACATGCCTTTTTGCACATTATAGGCGGAAAAAATGCCTGAAAAGGTATCCAGCATATCTGCCATAACATCATTCCTGATTATAACCTTGTATTTACCTGATGTAATGCTTTCTGCTCCCATATAAGCCAATGCATCGTTCACAGCTTCCTCTGCGAGAGCTTTAGTATCTATATCACTGTAATCATTGGTAGCCTTAAAGGCATAAGCGGTGTTAACCTTGCCATTTTCTTCAACTACAGGTGCAACCACAGCGTACATGGTGTTGGATTTATATTGAAGATCCAAACCCTTAGAATTTATAATCCTGCTCTCTCCTGTACCTGTCACTACCATGCATTCCTCTATATTCTTTACCTTATCACTTTGGGCCAATGTATCCTTCTCCAACTGCAAAGCCATCTTTATTTTCTCATCAGCCTTCATTTGGGACAATGCTTCATTGAATCCTTTTATATCGGTGTAGTTGTCATGCCCTCCATATATTATGTCCACTTCATCATCCTCAATAGCCATAGCATTTTCCTTAGCCTTCTTTATTAGCATATCCAGAGCATAGTCATCCAATGCTTCTGTGTAGGAATAACCCATCTTACCATTGTATAATCCTCTGAAGCTTAATCCTCTATGAGCATTGAGACTGTATTGATCAATTTCACTCTTATAGATAGTTACCTTGAAGCTATCTCCATCTACATAATATATTTCATACTCAGTAAAGCCTGCTTCCTTAGCCTTGGAAAAAAGTTTTTCCGCAAAATCCTTTATATCCATAACAGTCACCTCCTACTCCCTTCCGCCTACAGTTATTTCAGATACCCTTATAAGAGGCTGGCCTACATTTGTAGGTATGCTTCCGCTGACGGAGCCACACATACCTGCTGCCAAATCCAATTCCTTACCTACCATGTCTATCCTTGTAAGTATCTCTGAGCCCTTTCCAATGAGGGTTGCTCCCCTCACAGGCCTATCTATTTTTCCATCTTTGACCAAATACCCTTCCAATACAGCAAAGTTGAACTCTCCTGTAACAGGATTTACAGAACCTCCACCCATTTTTTTAGCATAAAGACCATAATCCATGGATTGGATTATTTCATGATTTTCATCATTACCTGGGGCTATATAAGTGTTTGTCATTCTGGAAGTTGGAGCAAATCTATAGGACTGCCTTCTGGAACTTCCTGTAGCCTCCATATTCATCCTTCTGCCATTAAGCTTATCTATCATATAACCCTTCAATATTCCGTTTTCAATAAGTACATTTTTTCTAGTGGGATTGCCTTCGTCATCAATGTTTAAAGAGCCCCATTCATTTGGCAATGTACCATCATCTATAGCAATAACCTTATCAGAAGCTATCTTCTGTCCCAGTTTTCCTGCAAATTCTGAATTGCCCTTAGCAACAGCTGTAGCCTCCAATGAATGACCGCAGGCTTCATGGAATATAACTCCTCCAAATCCGTTATCTATGGCAACCACCATTTTGCCTGATGGACATAAAGGTGCATGAAGCATGGTAACAGCTATTCTTGCTGCTTCTTTCCCGCATTGGGCAGCATCAACTATATCAAATAATTCAAAGCCCATACCTTTTCCCGGAGCTTCATAACCTGTCTGATTTTCTTTCCCATCGCTGGCAATAGCCTGGACTGCAAACCTGGTCCTTATCCTTCTATCTTCTGTATATAAGCCTTCGCTGTTAGCTATAGCAACTCTCTGATCCACATCCACATAACTGGACATTACCTGAGCTATTTCCTTACTATAATCCTTTGCAGCATTGTAAGCTTCCTTCATCTTCGCTACCTTTTTGGCTATATCTACGCTTCTCGGAACATAGATTATGGGATGGATATTTGTGTTTACCCTTTCTACCAGATCCACAGCCTTATCCTCTCTGACATCTCCCAAAGCCAATGCTGCATTGGATGCTGTGCGAAGAAGGGACTCCCTTGAAGTATCATTTGTATAAGCATATATACTTCTCAATCCTTTAAAAATTCTTATACCTATTCCAAAATCTCTTCCTGAAACTGCCGTCTCAATCTTGCCGTTTACAAGTCCCAAAGAGCTCTTCTCTGTATCCTCTATAAACACTTCTGCAAAATCTCCCCCTGTTGACAGCGCTTTTCCCAATATATCTTTTATGATGTCCTTATCAATCAAGTTAACCCCTCCCAGCAATAGTATTCTTTTTCCAAATTTTTTATAATATCATTATATCATAAGTATTGTTTTTGCGAGTATATATAATATCTGCTTTATCAATGTTCCATTATACTTAATTTGATGATATAATAAAAACATAGACATATTTTTAACAATTTCCATTTGACATATACAGTTTTTTTGGTACAAGGAGGTGCCGTTATGAAAATAAGAACCTTCCTGTCCTGTATTGTTATAACAGCTTTTTATTATATGACTCCTTTGGGTCTTTTTGATATTCCTGCGAGCCCTCCTCCGTCATACAAATCAGACATTATACCTCTTTCCAATGTTTTTGTTGAAATTCCACAAGAACCCTATGATATTAATATAGTATCTTCTATTATTGATAAATTATCTGCCTTTCCTCCAAAACTCATTGACAGGTTAATTGGAAAAGGTGAAAAAATGAGGCTTATAACAGGGCGTCTTACTGATGAACCGGAATATCAGCATCTCAAAGGAAAGATTCCTAGAGGCTGGGAAGATACAGGATGCACCTGGGATGATGTTCCCGGTATAGGTGGCAATCCTATTGTGGTAAGGATTGATTCCTGTGGTTCCAGTTCAGACCACAGCAGTGTTGGTCTAGAACTTCACGAAGTAGCCCACAGAATCGATGAATTAAATATAATAAAAACAAGTGACAGCTATAGCTTTAGAAAAATATGGCTCAGTGAATCTCCTATTCTGTTCAAGAACAATCCATATTTTATAAAAAATTGCAACGAATACTTTGCAGAATGTTATGCCATGTATCTATACTCCGATACTACAAGGACAGAACTTAAAGATAAAGCCCCTCTCACCTACCAGTTCTTTTCACAGGATTTATATAACCCATTGTCTAAACCGGATTTGTCGGTATATCGCTTCGGAAGCGCAAAAATATGCGGAGGCTTATACAAGAATAAAACATATTCCTCATATAGTGATATTGTAAAAGAAGCATACTTCAAATCCACTGATGATATATATGTGGCTTTTGCTGTCACCAACTACGGTAAATCAACAGACAAACCTCTGAAGCTTTCCCTATGGGTAGACGGCAAATTAGTATTTGATAGTTATCAAGGCCCCATAAAGGAAGGCCATATGTGTCGTGTGTGGAATATCAAAATAGGGAAGCTTTCGCCAGGTATTCATACAATAATCTATGAAGCAGACAGCAACTACGGTATATCCGAAGCCGATGAGAATAACAACTGGGCTGAATATAAAATTGAGGTTGAGTAGCAAATATGGCAGGATAATTCCTTTTTTTGGCGAATTATTATTCAAGAACATCCCATAAAGGAGATGAAAGCATGAGTTTATTAAAAAATCTAGGTAACAAAGCCCTTAACACAGCTAAAGTAGTAGGCAGTAAATCTCAGGACATGATGGAAATAGGCAAGTTGAAGATGCAGATTTCTCAGGCGGAAGGAGAAATCAAAAAACTAAAGGCTGAAATTGGCGAAGTGGTATATACCGCCTATGCATCTGGACAAGGCTCACCAAGCGAGCAGGTTGTTTCTCTTTGCGATGCCATCAATGCCAAATATGCAGAAATTGAAGAACTAAAGCTTAAGATTCAGCAGGTACAAAATGATTAGTTAAAATAAGAAGAGCTTCTTTCGGAAGCCCTTCTTATTTTATTACTCTCTTCCAAATGCACCATATGCTTTTACGTCCACTAAAACCAAGTCTCTGTCAGGTATCCAGCCATTGTCATGGTCGGTGAGTTCCCACATGTCCATGCTTATTTTATCCAGACCGTTGGTGTATCTTTGGATTTGGTAGTGGTCTCCGTATATCATCAGTATGTCGTTTATCGGTGAGGTATAGTTGAGTCATTTGATCCCTTTGTGGCTCTGTACCTGATTTATTCACTTATATTGCTTTTTCCTCCAGCTTCTCTTCAAAAACTTTCCTGCATTCCTGACATTTTATTTCAACATCAGCATAATCTTCATCAAATATCCTGTGATTACAATGAGGACAGCGGACAATGTACTTCTTCTTACTCATTCGCCTTCACCTCCGGCTTCTTTAGCTTCATGAGTCTTGCCATCTTCATCATCAGAGGCTCTAAAATCTCTCCAACCATGTAATGAACCATTGGTGAGTAATTCTCCTTTGTTTCGTCAAACAGCCTGGAAATAAGGTCGTAGAGATTCTTTATATCCTCTTCTGTGGCATCTGCGGTAGACACTTCAATAAAAATCTTTGTACCGTCACGCTTGGCGATATGGTCACTCACATACTTCTCCAGAGCGTATCTTGCTATGCTTGATGTGGTAACGCTTGCCTCCGGCATTTGCGCTTGAAGTTCATCGATGATAGCGTCCAACTCATCCGACTGCCTTTGTGTAAGCCTTACCCGAAGCATGCTATCCTCTTCTGTAGACATTGTCGCACCTCCTGTGTTTTATATTAGTTTTTTTGATCCACAATGTATTACAAATTGTCAAGAATGGAGAAAAAGAAACCCGACTTGCCGTTATATTGGCTTGTCGGGTTTATTCATAATTCTATATTCTATTATTTTGTAAGTTTATCCGTAACATATAATTTTTAGAAATAATAATACTTTTTGAGTATTCCGCTTTATTCGAGTACTTATATTTTTTTATTCATCTTGTATAATCAACTTTTTTATCCTTTCATCAAATTCTTCAATATTATTTTCATCATATAAAGAAATTGTTAATTCATGCTCATATTCTAAATCATTAATATGGCTATGATCATTAAGTGCTTTCTTGGATAATAATCTTTCTAAGTCATCTTTTAATTCAGCCGCTTCTTCCATTGTAAGCATTAAAAGAACATTTCTTACTGCTATATTATTATCTTGGTTAAGTATTCTCATCTATGTAAACCTCCTTTAATTATGTGGGACATCTACTGGATAAAGTGGTCCCGATTTAACCCATTTACCATTTATAAATTCTTCTACATGTCCATGTGGATTATTGTGTGGAGAAGTATTGTTTATATCAAATCTTATTCTTCTTGTTCCGTCACTTGATATAAATACCTTGTCTCCACTTTTATTAGTTATTACTTTAGCATCCTTACCTAGCCAGTCTTTTATATTCTTTGCCAAATCATCTACTTTATTAGGAACAGTACTACTCGTTCCCTTATTAGCAAACAACTGTAAATTAATTTCAAAAGGTTGTTTAGTTACCTTCCTCGTACTCTCTATAACCTCATCTGCATTCTTTAATGCAGCTTTCCCTAATTTTACACCTTCATCTAGTAC
>NZ_JAWLCK010000084.1:0-12186 GCF_041687175.1 Lutispora sp. | reverse complement strand
AAGGCGATAATGCCGCCTGCAATGCTTCGAAAATTCCCCACCCCAGTGGTGGGGAAAAAGAAGTTGCAAAAGTGGGGAAAAAGTACTTGCAAAAAACAGCTTGATTTTTCTGCTGTTCTTTTTTGGATCTATTATGAAGGAAGTGGATGTTAAGAGAAAAATACTATATTATTTTAATGTTGTTGCTTTCTTTTTTCTTTTTATTACATCATCTACTACCATTGACTTAGTTCTTTCAAAGAAATTAAGACTTGACTATACGAAATGGTTCTTAATTATTGGATATCTAATTATAACTATATTATTGCTATTTATTGGTCCTTGGTATAGAAGTATAATTAATGCGGTGATTATATTTGGGTATATGTATATTTTTGTTAAATATGTTAGAAAAGAATAGTAAGAATTAGTATCTTCTATAGTGCGGTCAATTTCATATTAAAATATGAACTATCAGGGGGGATAGTTTTGGGATGTACATCTGATTTCTTTGAAAAAAAGAAAGGATGGTCATTTTTAAAGGATAGGTTGATAAGCTGTTATCTTGTTCCATATACCAGTAAAATACTGACTACAAAAAAGCCACTGATATTCATTGATTGTTTTGCTGGTAAAGGCAGATTTAATGATGGGCACGTTGGATCGCCTATAATAATTGCGGAGAACATCAAAAAGTATCTGGAAAAGGAGAATAACTTCAATAAAAGCATTAGTGGGATTTTTATAGAAAAGAAATATATATATGAGCTTCAGGACAATCTCAAGCAATATAAAAACTGTAAGGTATGGGGCGGAACTTTTGAAGATAATCTGGAGGAGATCCTTGCCCTTGATGCCTCAAACAATCTATTTATTTATATTGATCCATATGGGATAAAAAGCCTGGATTTTAATAGGTTTAAGAGCTTGCAGTGTAAAAGGTTCAATACTTTGGAGATGCTCATTAACTTTAATACCTTTGGATTTTTGAGAGAGGCATGCAGAATTTTGAAATACGATAGCGTGCTTAAGGACTTCGATAGTGATGATGACTTTGAAATTGATCTGACAAATGATATTGATAATATGAATAGTATCGCAAACGGTGAGTACTGGCAGGATATCATATATGACTATAAGAATAGCCTAATCAGCATGCATCAGGCAGAGGAAATGTTTGCTACTGAATATAAAAAACGAATAAAACAGATATTCAAGTATGTTATTGATGTGCCTATAAAAGCCAGGGCTAAGAATATACCTAAATATAGGATGATATTTGCCACAAATAAAGATGATGGACTTATACTAATGACGGATAACATGAACGGCGTTTGGAAAGAGATAAGTAAAAAGGATGATTGTGGACAAATCTCACTCTTTGATTATTTTCCAGAGTTGGACACCTTAGAAAGCGTCTCTATTGAAGAGGAAATTATAAGCTTTTTAAAGGAGCAGGATAAGCCAATATCGCTGAAAGCCTTAATAGTACATATGATTGAGAAGCATGGTATCTCATTTAGGGAGAAAGATTATAAAGATGTATTAAGAAAAATGGAAGACAAAGAAATAAACATACTCAGAATTCCTGAGCATACAGAAAAGGGAAGAAAAGCTACTTCCCTGGATTATACTCTTTATGATATTAAGGTGGATTTAAAAGATGGTGTGCCTTTTAACCTGTTCAGTAACTTAAGCACCAATATATAGATTCTCCAGCGCATCAGCTACATAATCCAAATTTGGCTGAACGTAGATTTTTGTTGTGTTGATATCTGAATAGCCAAGTAAATAAGCAACCAGGACTAAATCTTCTTTTCTGTCCCGGACAAGCTTTGTTGCGAAATAATGCCTGAACATATGAGGGTGAATTTTATCAGTAAGTCCACATCTTGCTGCATATCGCTTAAGTAGCTTGTTTAGGCCGTCCTGTGCCAGAGAGCCTCTTTGTCCGATCCAGAGTTTTGATGTATGATGCATATCCACTGGTATGGATTCAAGGTATTCGTTGAGAGCTTTTCTCACATCGGAATTCAGGGGTATGTTTCTGTACTTGCCTCCTTTGCCGTCTCGCACAATAAGCATGCCTTTCCTATCACTCAATTCTATGTCATCAATCTCCAGTGAAATTAGCTCAGAGGCTCTGATGCCGGTGTTCAGAAGAAGCTCTACAATGGCGATATCTCTTTTTTTTGCTGCCTTATGGACCTCGCGCCTGTATTTATTCATTTCATTAGTACTTATAATTTCAGGAGCTGACCGTAAGCCTTGAACCTTTATGAATTTGAAGTCTTTGGCAACATCAATGGGCAGATGATTTTCCGAATAAAGGTAGTTACAGTAAGATACAACTGAGTTCATTCGCTGAAGTATTCCGGCTGCGGAATACTTTTTTATGTTTAGTAAATAGCTCTGGTATTCTCTCAAATCCAATGCAGTAATTGCAGATTGAGTAGACTCGCCATATCTTTCATTAAGCCAGTTAAGAAATTTGTTTACGTTATTTGAGTAAGCTTTTATTGTATTTTCTTTTTTATTATTCTGAAAGAGAAAATGTCTATATTTATCTAACATACTATCACCTTTGCTTAGATTGCTTTACATACAGTAATTGTACCTTCTTTAATATGGTATTCCTTATTGTTCTTCTTACAAAACTCTATTACTTCATTGCTTAATTCATTAAAGAACTCTTTATAGCCAGGGTATTTTGTTACTTGTGAGTTGTAGTTCAAGCGTCCATAAATAATCTTGTCTACGAAGTCTATAGCATTCAGTATTTCGCTGAAATTCTGGTCAACTATGTTTGGAGTCGGATATGGTTCAATACTTACCCATGTCTTTATGCCAGCTTTATGCAATTTGTATAGGCTGTTAATTCTTTCGAAATACGGAGCTGCATAGGGTTCGTATTCCTTTCTGAATTCTTCCTTAAGTGATATAAGAGTTATGCCGTACTCATTTTGATTGCCGAGATGCATAAGTTCTTCCGGAAGTACACCTTTTGTCAAGGCTGTGCATTTTATCTCGGATTCATTTAACCTTTTTATTATTGCTATACTAAGATCGCAAATTTCCTTATAGTTGTACATAAATGGATCGGTAGTAAAACATAAATGAACGTGTTTTATCTTGCTCTTATACTTTGGGATCTCCTTTTCAAGTAACGCCAGTGCATTACCTACAATTTTGGGCTCCAGCCAGTCAGCATAATCCTTTATTACACCAAATCGTTTTTTTAGCATCATAGCATAGCAGGGATAAAGGCATCCGTGTGAGCAACCTTCTACATGGTTGATAGTATAATCTCCATACTCTACATCAGTTTTATAAAGTAAGGATTTTCGGTCTATTACATTCATTCAGAACCCTCCTTAAGAAATCGATATTATATAGACAGTTTTTTGTCTGATATTATAATCAATTCTTAGTAAAATTATACCATTGACTGCAATAAGTGTCTATATAATTTATATTATATAGACACTTAATAAATAATTTCAAAGCCTGAAAATGTGTGATAAAATTGAAATAAAGATAAAGCTTACCAGGACTTGAGTTTTATCCTACAGTCATGGGTAAGAGCTGTTTCCTGTTGGACATCAAAGTGTCCATATGCTTATAGAATTGCCAGCAGGATATTCTGGAATCTGCATAATTAAAAAGGGGGAAGTAGTGTATGAGATTTACACTTGTTTTTGAAAATAATCAAGAAGGAGTAGGTGCTTCCTATGAGTTGATTTTTGCTCCATGTCCAGTATTCACTCAAGGCGAGAACTGAATATTGAACCTAAATCCTCAAAACCCATACCTACAGGCTGGTAGTATTAACCGGCTTTTAGAGCAAGAAAAACTGCAGCATGTAAAGAAGTGTGTAATTATAGTACATTCCATAAGACATGGAGATATAGAAAGTCTGGAGTTGTTGAAGAAGGAATTAGAAAATAAAGAGATTAAATATAAAATTGTTGATTTCGGAGAGCTAGAATAATAGCTCTTTTTTTATAGAATTAGAATCAGTATGTCAACATCAAGGCAACATACTCCACGTGGATAGTGAGTTTATTTATCATAAGTCTTTACCGTTACTCAATAACCGTCTAAACGTCGTGCCCGTCATTGCGTTACCCAGATAAATACATAAATGTTGATAATAGACATAAAACTAAATTATAATAACTGTATTGATATATGAAGTTGTTAAAAACTTAAAGGAATGGTGAATATATGAGTAGAAAAATAGTTCTTTGCAGCATTTTATTGTTATGCATCTTGCTTGTCTGTTGCAGAGCAGGTACGGACAAAAGAGAGATAAGTGTACTTTCCCTTGAGGATATACAAAAAATATACAAAGAGGATGTTAATGGCACTTTTGTAAAGGCAGTTCCGTATAAAAAACATATGCTTGTGGAGTATAAAAAGGATAGCGCAACATATTATGATTGGTTCAACACAGAGACAGGAGACAGAGACTTGCTGCCGGTATGGGATACTAATGCAAGGTTAAAGATAATTCAGGACGAAAACAGCTTGCTTTTCATATCTGACGGTTTCCATATTCCCAGTGGCTATTCTGGCCCTCCTTTTCTGATATTATGTGAAAGAAAAAAAGAACAAATCGACTCTGTAGATGATTTTTTTGCTAGAAAGATAGATAAGTATTTCAGGATTGAAGAGTCTGTTGCATTTGGTGGAAAATCGGAAGCTAGAGTATCAGACATAAGAGTTACATTGACCGGAATTGAGCTATTGTTTGAAGCTGCTGATCCAGATAATCCCATGAACATGGCCTGGACTTTGCCTTTGCCCTATATGATGACCACTTATATTGAAGAGAAAAGTGAATTTCTTATTAAATTCCATAATACAGAGATTGACGTCAAGGCACTGAATCAAAAGCTTAAAACAGCGTATGAGAACCAATTTATTGCATCTGTAGAGGTTCTTGAAGAAAAACCTTCCTGTGTTATATCAATTCATTTAAAAAAGCTGGCGAAGTACTATCATTTGAGTGAGCTACGATTGTCTGAATATGGACTGCCAGTTGCAATATTGAGCTTTCGGAAAGAGATTGGGGATATGAACTACTAGATATGAAGTGTACAACAATGGTGTTTACAATAATTTACAATTATGCTATATTGTTCATAAGGTGTACACCCTAAAAAAGTAATGGAGGGACAAAAGATGATAAATTATAGAAAAGCCCTTTCAATATCAATTGTGTTGTGCCTTATATTAGCTTCGATTTTGCCAGTGTTTGGAGTAAGTAATAGCAAATCTGATAATAATATCCAAGAAAAATTTGAAAATGACCTTCGTGCCATTTATGATAATGAAGAAATGAAGGATGAAGAAAAGATCCAAAAAATTGTTGAAAACCTTTTTACTCTTAAAATTGAAAGCTACAGAAATAATATAGAATACAATTTGAGTATATTCTTTGATAATTCCAATGAACTGTCAAAAAATCTTAAATATTTTATAGATAAAGCAAAATTGGATATTGCTATTAAAGAACAAGCTAAGATAAAGATTTTATGGGATAAATATGATATAGAGTTTCTTGATATAAATATTAATAAAGAGCAAGCAGAGGTTAAAGTATATGTGGCTTATGAGTACCAAATGGAAGACTGTGATGATCCAAGTTTTGTAGGAACTGAGTATACTGTATCATTAGAAAAAATTAAAAGCAAATGGATTGTAATAAATATTAACTCTAATGATGCTTTCGATATAGCACATTTAGACTATGGAATAAATATTGAAGCACTACTTAATTCTCCATCTATGGATGAAGTAGAAACAATAGAAAGCATTGAAGCTAAGAAAGCATCTGTAAAAAAACAGGTTGAGAATGCTGTATTATTAGGTTTTATAGATACTCCATATACTCGTTCATCAGCAGTAAGTTATGCTAAAAAGTATGCTAGCTATAGTACCAGAAATAAAAACTTTTGGTATTATAACGCTACCAATGAAACTGATTGCCAAAATTTTGCATCTCAGTGTGTATGGGCAGGCTTCGGTGGTGTGGCTACAGATAGTACTGCAATCAATGGGAAAGCGTTTCCTATGCTCGATAATGGTCTATCCGGCTCCAGATCGTGGTATCATACAAGTAGTCAATATGGTACACCTACTAATTGGAGTTGGACTAGTTGTAATGGATTTAAGAACTATCTAGCCGCAGGTGGTTATGCTGTTGGTCCTTATGGGTATGAATATAATGGAGTGGCATATTCTAATTTAGGAGATGTTATACATGTAAAGTGGGATACTAATGGTATTAGGCATGCTATGGTTATTACTGGCTTTAAGTCTGGAAGTACCTATGGTAGCAGAACAAGAGATCAGATATATGTTTCAGCTCATTCCAGTGACCATAATAACGTACTTCTTACTACTATAGCGGGTGCTTCTGGTAATACCTTGTACACAGAAGCAATAGGAGGAAATCTTCAGTAATTGAAACATATGAGCTTTTAAGCTGGTTGCATAAGTGTCATTCAATGGGCGGGTTAATATACCTGCCCTTTACTGTTTTGTTGTAAAAGACAAATTAGATAGTTGACATAATAATCTCTAATAGTTTAGTGCCAGGGAAACCTCTGAAAAAGGTAAGCGATTAATAACCAGTTATCTTTACAAAAACAGCCTGACTTCAATTTTCTAATCGCTTGTAAAGGAGGAGAAATCCATCCCCCTCCCAATAGAGTGCTTTCATCCGATCCCGTCGCCTACCACAGAAGAGAAACAGGCTGTTTTGAAAAGGATTCAGTTGAAAGTTCTGCTGGACGATGGCAGCAAGGCCATCGATGGATTTCTGCATATCGGTATATCCACAGGCAATATATATTTGTTCTGCCCTTGAGATATCACCGAACATTTTGTAGTGCCCTTATGGTGTTCTCAATCAATGCTGCAGATGTGTTGTTGTAAAGCTCAAGCGTTACAGAGCCAAAACGTATAAGGATGCTAGGTGATGCTTCCTGCTTTTTGGCGCTGCTGTGACAGCCTCAACTGGAAAGTTCACCGGTACGATGGTGCCATTTCCTTCACTGAGAGATTGGAGAGCATTACAGGCAGCCTCTCGTACATGTCTTAACCAATAGTAGGAACTTTTAGGATTGATGTTGTGCTCTGCACACCATGAAGAAACAGTTTGGCCGCTGCTGCGGCTTCACTAGTATTCTACTCTAAACCTCCTTTGGAGTTTCTCTAGTTTAGTCGAAAAACTCTACAAACTTTAACTTAGAGCATTATCTCATATGCCTAGGTAAGATTCTATACACTGACTTATTAGACGCTTATGCTGTATCGATTGAGAATATGCTAAATAGATATGAATTGTTGTTGGATAACCTTGTGATTGAGACCTATCCTAAAAGTCTTATTCCTAACTGTTTGCTGAGAGTAAAGGTATTGTGACTGAGATTATAAGGAAGTTGATATTTATATAAATATATCAGATATATAAATAAAAGGTAGTATGTCAATTAATCATATAACAATATTGACCATAAATATAAAAATAAGGGAATATATGCTTGTTTATGTTAAGATATGTATGGTAGCAACTATATGAAAATTAGACCTATGCAGTAAAAAGGAAACATTTAGAAAGCAATCCCTAATTTATAAAATTATAGAATCTAGGATTATCCTTCAACTGCGCAAGAGTATGCAAACTAAGTAAATTCAGTCTGGTATAGTTGGAAATACCATATAGTAATTCCAATGATTTCTATTCAATAGTTTCCCGTTGGATAATCTGTATAATTCTAAGAATCTATAAGTTATAAATATTATAATACAGAAACGTTTTATCTATGTTAATGATTCAACTTGGTGCTCATCAAAGTCCATAAAATTCTCTGATAATCCACGTATTCATAGTTCTACTTATGTTCTCCTAAGAAGTCGGAACCTCTGCGTTTGCCTCGGTTACAAGTGAGTTTTTAATATTAAATTGAAAGGAGGATATACATTAAAAGTACATAAGTTAATACAAAAGTAATATGAAACTGCAGAAAATAAACATATCTAATTATGTAGAACTGCAGTAAAAGGAGGAGAAAGATGAAAGCTAAAAAAATATCTCTTATTCTTATTGTAACTGTTATACTGATATGTACATCTAGTGTGGCATATGCGTATACCTTAGGTTCATCAAATTGGAAATATACAGATGGTTGGGTATCGTTTAAATGGGGTAATAGAGTTACAACTCCTGGAAGTGTGGCGAGAGAGGCATTTGAAACAGCTAGAGATAATTGGAACTATTATCAGTCTTACGCAGTGTTTGTCTATGAAGCTGATTCTGTAAATACATTTAATACCTATTCTGTAAGTTCGTCTAATGAGTTTGGATATTGTAATATCCAAAGGTCTGGTTCAGATATGATACAATTTTCGGCTATGATTAATGTAGGAAATACAAATTTTACTACGGATACTGTTGCACCATCAGCTGCGGCACATGAACTAGGACATGCTTTTGGACTTGGTCATAGTAGTGTATCAGGATCAGTTATGAAGGTAATAACTATACCATGTTTTACAGAACCAAACAGCGACGATATAGCTGGAATGAAAGCGATATATAACTAAAGGAGGGATTAAATTGAAAAAAAGATACAGTGTATTAGTTATGATATCTTGTATAGTTTTAGTAACAATAATTACTATTAATTTAGTTGCTAATACTACTGACAATAAAATTAGTGCTGGTGAAATACAGGAAAACGTTGAGTTATATTATCCTACCGCATATGAAGTTAGTGATTTGATAGAAAACTCTACTTATGTTGTTTCTGGGCGTTTCGGTAAATTTGTCACATCATGGAATATGGCCAGAAACCCAGATAATATTAAAGAGGAAGACCCAGATTATTATATAGAAGGTAAGGTATATGAGTTTATAGTAGATGATTGTTTAAAAGGTATTTTAGATGACAAAAAGGAAATACTAATTAATCTCCCATATGCACACGGCGATGTGATTGATGAGGAGTACATAGAACCAGATGAAAATGAAAGTAACATATTGTTTTTAGATTATGACGAGAATTCTGGCTATTATTATCCTGCGTTAGAACCATATAATTTTGTACTTAGCGATAATGACTTATTTGTTAAGACAAATAAACATGAGGTGATGAAGAGTTTTAATGCAGGAAAAGAACTTAATCTTAACAATTTGAAGATAAAATTAAAAGATAATTAAAATATATTAACATGGAATAGTAAGGTGCCAGCCTTTTAACTGTGTGTCCCGCAAAGCTGGACCGTGCTAGCCGGTGAAAATCCGGTTCCGGTAGTCGCCAAGGAGCCGGATAGCAAATACCAGTGCGTCGCAGAAATGCGGGGTGCCAAGCGGTAGGATAACGTATCAGCAAATTAGTCAGGGCAAGCAAGAATGCTGGTTGTAACTTAAAGTGAACTCTGCCGCATCGCAAGGTTACGTGCCAGCCTATTAACTTGTTAACTAATTAAAAGATTTGAATGAGACCTAAGTCAAAAGCTTAGGTTTCTTCTTTATTCGGGAAAATTGTGTGGTAAAGTAGTTAACAGGCTGGCACCTAATCTCAAGAAGCTAAACTTCGACGGCAGCATACCTTCGGGTAATATACAAAATGCTCAGTTTACAAACAGCAATGCCGGTACAGGCAGCATGTCCGGATATGACATCAATGTAAAGACGAACTACAACAGTAATGGCACAGGCAAATACCGGATATATCTGAGAGTAAAGGACAGCAATGGCCTATGGTCTGACGGAGGTACTGACTCTACTACACCTCCTGCAGACCTAAGCAAATATTACAGCATGAACTTTGAAGTGGACAGCCCTCCGAGGGCAAGCTTTACTATCGAAAAAAATGTTAAAGAACCTACCGAAAAGCTAAAGCTAAAGGATACTTCGGCAGCTACAGGAACCTCCGGACTTGCACATTGGCATTGGATAGTGAAAAAGCTTAACGCTGATGGCAGTGTACCAACAGCAATTCCGGTGCAAGTGGCTACGATATCAATGTAAAGACGGACTACAGCAGCAATGGTGTGGGAAAATATCACATATACCTAAGAGTTATGAACGGCAACGGGATGTGGTCAGATGGAGGCACCAGTAGTACATACAATATTACAAGCATGTTTACAAGAGATATTGAGGTCAAGTATGCCCTGGAGATAAAGAATGCCGGAATAAGCGGGTACTGGAACCACTGGAGAGGGCAAATAGACATGTTCGGCAAGCAGCTTACCAATGAACCGCACCGTTTCTTAAGCTTGGAGAAGGTTCGCATCACAGCGGATATAATTGGTGGAGCTGACAAGGTCGTAATACGCTTCAGTCCGGAGCTGGAAGCTATGAATTTTACCGCCCTATGGGAAACGTATATAGCTATTATGAGCAGCTGGGGTATGTAGTCAGCTTCCCCCAGGACACCACTGTTACGCTTAATCCGGAAGTGATAAACAATAGAGTTTCATGGGAGTATATACTCCCCCTGGCGCCTAGTACAGTAGATTGGGAGGATGTAAGGAAGAGAGCCCCATACAGCATGACAATCACAGCATGGAAGGGTGGCCATTCGGTCAGCTATACGATAGCTGACATTGACATCACCGGCAATACGTATAATTTGATTTATATACAGCCTGCTAAGTAGGCAGGGGAGTAGAGAGATATAGGAGTAATTGGGTACCGCCTGATTACTCCTATTGTTTTTTTGGGGGATGATAGACAGTTTGAAAACTTATAAGGTTGGATATTTGTGTACTATTAATAGCCGTTTATATAGGGACTATTCCTAAAAATGTAATTTTGCTGTAATATTAAAGATTAAAATAAAGAAAATACAAATATAAAGGGGGATAAAAATGGTTGCAGGTAGAATAAAAAATATTCAGAGAAGAGTAGTAAGTGTTGTTTTATGCTTTATCTTGGTATTTGGTACAAGTATAGATTGGACAGGTATGGGTTCTTCGGCTAATAAACATTTTGTACAGTTCGGGATAAGTGAGGTTAAGGCTGATTACAATGGAGAGCCAACATACATAAAAAATATTGGGGGTAAAGATTATGTAATCCAAGTATTTAAAAGTTCTGGTACATTTATAGTTCCTTCAAACATAACAAGTATTGATGTAACCATTGTTGGCGGTGGTGGGTCAGGTGCTTCTGGAACTGATTATGGAGACGATGATTATATTGGCGGCGGTGGCGGCGGCGGTTATGTAGTGAATCAGTATAATTTAACAGTTACTCCCATGAGCACAAAATCAATCACTGTAGGCTCAGGTGGTAGCTCATCTAAGTTTGACACAATTACAGCAGCTCGTGGTAACAATGCTTCAGGATCTCGTGGCGGTACAGGAGGAGCTGCAGGTGGTAATGGTTCCACCAGTTATAGAGGTTATAACGGCCAAGATGGAACAAAAGGAGTCGATGATAATTATTATGGTGGTGGCGGCGGTGGGGGAGGTGTAGGAAGTACTTCGGGATATGGTATAGGTTCAGATGGACTTGGAGGTGGAGGTAATCCGAACACTGGCGGCGGCGGATCCGGTGGAGGAGTCACGGGCGGTACATATCGCAGGGGTGACACTGGGGGGTCCGGAGTAGTTATAGTTCGCTGGTTGGCCAATGTAAACCCAACACTTAGCGTCACAACACCCACAGCAAACAGCATATATAGTGAGGTATCAGGATATAACACAATATCACTTACCGGTACAGTATCGGATCCGAATACAGGAGACATAATAACTACCAAATACAACATAGACGGAGGCACAACCCAGACTGTAAGCGGAACAGTCACAACAAGCGGCAGCTTTACAACAACCAGTATTAATGCTGCTAATCTTGCAGAAGGTGCACATACATTAAATGTGTGGGCGGTGGATAATCAAGGATTAGCCTCTACAACGGTATCCATACCCTTCAAAATAGACAGAACAGCACCGGTGCTGGGGACAGTAACAGTAACCGCAACAACCAACAGCATAAAAATAGCAGGTTCAGCAACAGATGCTATGGCAGGACTCCCTACAAACAAATACCAATACACCCTTTCAACAAAGCCTGTTGTTGCCTGGACCTCTGTTGCATCACAAACTTTTACAGGACTAACTCCCAATACCCAATACACAGCCAAGTTCGAGGCAAAAGATGCGGTGGGACATATCTCATCA
>NZ_JAWLCK010000083.1:0-12561 GCF_041687175.1 Lutispora sp. | reverse complement strand
ATTAAGAGGAAGGCTGCCATAAGAAATGGAGAATATATTGATGAGATGATGATGGCAAGGATAAAAGGACAATGATATGTAGTTTAAAAAATTTTGGAGGGAGTTTATGAAAAAAATACTCACAGTGCCAAAAGAAATATATAAGAATGAGAGAATACTGTATGCTGGAAATCATTATATAAGCTTGCCTGAAATAAACTCAAAAGATGCTTCAATAAAAAGCCTTAACATTATAAGCATGTCCAACAAAGGTTTAGTACAAGTGGCTGCTGGTGATAAGGCTTTTTTGTCAATGGAGTTTTATAAGAATGAAGAGATGTTAAACATAGAGTTTGCCAAGTCAGATATAGAATCATATTATATTCCTTCATTCCATATGGTATTAGATGGAGGTATAAGTGTAAAGGCCAGGATTTACGCAGACATCAGCGAAAAGGGATTTGTATATGAGCTGGAAAGTTCAGAGAATATATGTGCAAAGCTTGTATGCAATGCTGAGGAATTGAGTTTTTTGAGATTCAATTCCCATGAGATAGATTTTAAAAAGGAAATAAAAATAGATAAGTGGTTGAAAAATCCGGCTATAAATATTTACTCATATAATGTATCCTTAAGTTTAGCCTTCGGAGGGGATAGAGGTTTCGATTATGTGAAAGGCGAAGATACAAGGGATTTGACCCTTATCCTGCAGCTAGATAAGGATGAGAAGAATGCATTCTATATTTCTGTGAATTCAGATATGGATGGAGCTTCAACCACCCTTATACACTTGAGAAGGAAAGGTTTCAAACAAATCTATTCTCAGCTTGCTCAGTGGTTAGGTGAAAAGAGAATCTCTTATTGTAGGGATGCTGATATGGAAAGAATAATAAATGAAAATCTGTTTTTCAATTACTTTTTCTCTATTGGAAAGGATATGGACAGTGACAGATATGTTGCTATGACTTCCAGAAGCCCAAGGTATTATGTCTCCGGAGCCTTTTGGGAAAGGGACAGCTTTTTGTGGTCCTTTCCTGCCATTAAGATTATAGATAGAGAGCTGTACTTAAAAATATCGAGAGAAATGATACTGCTCCACAGTAAAAACGCTGGGGATCATGCCCATTACATAGATGGAACGGTATTGTATCCCGGCTTTGAGCTTGATGAAGCTGCAAGTTACTTTATTCTTCTTGAAGACATTGAAGATTATGATGGGGAGTTATTGAGAGCAATAGATGCTGTTTTTAATAGAATTGAAAAGGAATATGACAGTTCTACAGGCCTTTATAAAACATTCCTTTTACCTTCCGATGATCCTGCCACATATCCTTTTGTAACCATAGACAATGTCATATTATGGCGAGGGCTTAAAAACTTGTTAAATGTGTATGAAAAATTGGGGATGCATCACAATACTCCATTGTTGAAGAGCAGGATTGATGGGATATATGATGGAATATACAGACATCTCACAGGTGAAGTTGAAGGGAAGAGGATATTTTTATGGTCTGCAGATGGGAAAGGGAATTACAGATTATACAATGATCCTCCAGGAAATTTAGGATTGCTTCCCTATTATGGTTTTGTTGATGGGGAAGAGGAGATTTTCCAAAACACCATAAGTTATTACTATTCATCAAGATACAAGTACTACTTTGAGGAAGCAAATATCAGGGAGCTTGCCTGTGATCATCACCCTAATACCCCATCGGGCTTGGGATTGTGTGGCAGCTTATTGAATCCAATCATGCACAATCAAGCCATAGAATGGCTTAGGAAAGCACCTATGGATTATGGCCTTCTCAGCGAGAGCTTCGATAGAATGACAGGTGAGGCTAGGACAGGAGTAGGCTTTGCAACCGGAAGCGGATATCTGGCATATGCTCTATATCACACCTTGATTGGAGAGAGTAGGTATGAAAGTTGCTTCTATAATATTCAAGGAGAGACAATTTAACCTATTTCAAGATAGGCAATATTTTAAAACCAAAATAAAAGAGTGGTTGGATTGCTGTATAGAAGGAGGAACAAACATTGTAGTATTTCCCGGACTCATTGGTTATATCTATGGAAACTATGAAAGATACTTAGAACATGTTTTAGATATATCATTACAATACAAGGACTTATATATATGTACTGGCAGCTACTTCGAAACTGATAAGGATGAAACATATCATTCATCATCCATTATAACCAATGGAAGGATATGTCTGAGTCAAAGGCAGCTTTATCTGGCCAAGTGGGAAAAAAAGCTAGGTCTATCCAGAGGATATGAGATTCAATTTACAGAAATCAATGGTTTGAAAACTGCAATTTTGCTCACCACTGATATGTTTTATCCTCAGGTTTCCAGATATTTGGCCATGTCAAAGGTAGACTTGGTGCTGGCACCTTCGGCAATAAAGGATGGACGAAATATGGCACTGCAAATAAGCGGCTTGTGGCAAAATGTACAACAGAATCTTTTTTTTGCTATTGAATCTGGATTTAAAGGTGAATTATTTGATTGTAAATTCTTCAGTCGCTCTGCAATCTATGGGCCTTTGGAGATGACTGACAAAGACAATGGCTTTATTAGATTGGAGAAAAATGATAATGAGGTTGAAATCCTGACTGCCCAATTGGATAATGAAAAAAGGATGGCAGCCATAAAAAAATTTGACACCCTGAAGCAGCTTAACATTGATTTGTATAAAGATTTATTCAGGTGATGTATATGACAAGAATAATTGAGATTATATATAGAAGAAAGCTAAATAAAAGAAGGATAATAAAATACCTGGAAACCAAAGCTTCACAAAATTTCAACACTCATAAGAAAATGGATGAGATCATTGTTTCTTGTGTGCAAAGAGAGATAAAGCTTGTGAGCAATGTGGAAGAATACATAGACATGCTCGAAGAATTCGTATTGCAAGCAGCAGAAAGAAAAAGCAGCTTAGTCGCTTTTCC
Source organism: Lutispora sp. (assembly GCF_041687175.1). Classification (NCBI taxonomy): domain Bacteria; kingdom Bacillati; phylum Bacillota; class Clostridia; order Lutisporales; family Lutisporaceae; genus Lutispora; species Lutispora sp. The sequence goes on along the minus strand of NZ_JAWLCK010000083.1, from coordinate 9,624 downwards.
AGAGTATAACTTCTTTGATTTACTGGGACTTTTGCCTGGCTTTAAAGCTGTAAACAGATATTTAAACAGTAAAGCAGGCACATCTGGGGAAGAGGGTTCAGGAAAAGGAAATAAGCTGATCCATGATATTTTTTACTCTTTATCAAAGCCTATACAAGAAGCAATAGAGTTAATAATGTGCCTTTTGGCGAGAAAATACGGTATATATATCTATACCGGCAGCTATTTTATAAGGGAAGGAAAAAGTTTGTACAATGGAGGCTCTGTAATATCTCCAGAAGGCGAGATACTGGGAACTCAGATGAAACTTCATCTCACAGACTTTGAGGAACAGCTTGGTCTAACGAGAGGTAGAGAATTGAAGGCCTTTGACTTAGAGATAGGCAGGGTTTGCTGCCCTGTATGCATGGATGCCACATACTATGAGACATTCAGACTTGCAAGGAATCTGGGCTGCGATATGGTGATCCTGCCCATTGCCAATAATGAAGAATATAACCTCTATAGAGCATTGCGAGGTATTTGGCCAAGGGTTCAGGAATCCTATGTCTATGGTATAAAGCCATCCTTGAATGGATGGCTCTTTGGAATGCATTTTACAGGAAAAGCCGGCATTTTTGCACCTGTAAATTTGACCAAAAATAAAAATGGGCTCATAGCAATCTCAAGAAGTCATGAAGGAAACAATGTGATAACAGCAAAATTAGATATTGAAGCCCTCTATATACTGAGAGAAAATGATGAGTATGTGGGAGACATAAATCCTCGATTTGAGAAGGATTATTATATAAGTACATACAAAGGGGGTTAAACAATGAAAAGAAGCAAGAATTTGGTTATGTTCATGTATGCCATGGGATATTTGGGCATATCTATATTTACTCAAACAACAGTCAAGTGGTATCAGTATTTTTATACTCCGCCTGAAAGCAACACAACAGGTCTAAAGATATTGATACCTGTTACCTTGATTGGTTTGACCATGGTGATTGGAAGAATATTTGACGGAATAGCTGATCCTATGGTGGCTTATTACTCGGATAAAACAAGAAGCAAACTTGGCAGAAGGATACCCTTTATTTTATACGGTTCACTGCCTTTGGCGCTAACCTTTATACTCATATGGTTTCCTCCAGTAGCCCATGAATCCATCATAAATTTTATATATCTATCTGTAATGTTATCATTATTTTTCATATTTTTTACTATAGTTGTTGCACCCTATTTAGCCCTCATCAATGAGATATCCAAAACCAGCAGGGATAGAATAAAGGTTACCACCATGCAGGGCTTTACTCAGATAGCAGGGGTAATGATAGCCGAAGCAGGCTCCGGAGTTATAATGAACATGTACGGTTTCAGGATTATGGGAGTAGTACTTGGCATAATTGGCTTCTTAACCATTATACTAACACCTATTTTTGTGAAAGAAGATTTATCACAGCAGGATACACTTCCTACCATAGGATTGTTTGAATCTGTGAAAACTACCTTAACTAACAGAAACTTTGCATATTATCTCATTTCTTATATATCAGTTTGGTTCGGTATAAATACATTGACCATTACTATGCCCTATATAACAGAAGTTTTAATGGGCGCCCCACCGGAGTATTCAGGCTTTATGATTGCAGGAGCTTTTATAGCAGCTTTGTTATTCACACCATTGCTTCCAAAGTTTGTATTAAAATTCGGCAAGAAAAATGTGTTGATGGCCACTTCTGTACTTTTTGCAATTATTCTTTTTCTAACAGCATTCTTCGGCACCATACTGCCCTACAATTTAGCCTTTGTAATAGTGATACTGGCCGGGATACCTCTTTCTGTAATATTTGTCATACCAAACGCTATGATAGCTGATATAGCTGAGTTAGACGGAAAAGAAACAGGCCAGAGGAGAGAAGGGATGTTCTTCGGTGCCCAAGGTCTGGTAATAAAAATTGTTATAGGATTATCTTCATTTGTTACACCACTGCTTTTTAGATATTTCGGATATAGTGCTGAAAGGCCTTTGGGAATACAACTTGGAGGTCCTGTAGCGGCTGTTGCCATATTGATAGGATTGATTTTTCTCAATAAATACTCTATATCAGAAAGCAGCTTTGAACAGTAAGTTAGTATTAACCTTCTATTAAATTATTGCATATAATGTAATGACTTTTTATGGAGGAAGGTTGATATATGTGAAATGTCCTATGAATCCAAACCATGAGTGCCCTTTTTATGATGCAAGAAATCCATATGTATTCCCATATGATATGGATGATTACAATGATTATTTTGATGATGATTACAACGATTATTTTGACGACGACTATTTTGATGATGACTTCTTTGATTATTATGACTACTTTGATGACAATGATTTTACAAGACAAACCCCCCAAGAGATCAACAGGATGATGAATCTGATAAACAGGCAGTTTGACAATTATTACACTGAACTCCAGAGATATAGAGTTCCAAGAGCGATAGTACAGAACATTTTCAGGAGTATAGTAGTCTATGTATTGCGAAACCAAGGAAATTATGCAGGAGCAATACCTGGTAAGACAAATCAGATACTAAATGATATGAGAAGAGATATGCCGTGGGTATTCACTACATTGAGAGGATTTGGAGTGCCCAATAACCGAATCAATCAGATATTCAGAGATATCATCAGGTTCATACTGGAGAATATCAGCGATCAGGTACCAACTCCACCAACTCCTCCGGTCACCGGTTGGAGCCAATGGGAGAATCTAGGTGGGGTATTGACATCTGCACCGGCAGTAGCTTCCTGGCAGCCCAATAGACTGGATGTATTTGCCCGAGGACAGAATCAGTCTCTATGGCATATATGGTGGGATGGACGCAGGTGGAGTCAGTGGGAGGATTTAGGTGGTGTATTGACCTCTTCTCCTGCAGCAGTATCCTGGGGTCCAAATAGGATAGATGTTTTTGCAAGGGGGCAAAATAATGCCTTATGGCATAAATGGTGGAACGGAACTCGTTGGAGTGAATGGGAAGACCTTGGTGGTGTACTGACATCAGCACCAGCGGTGGCCTCTTGGGCTCCCAATAGACTGGATGTATTTGCAAGAGGACAGAACAATGCCCTATGGCACAAATGGTGGGATGGAACTCGTTGGAGTGACTGGGAGGACCTTGGTGGTGTATTGACTTCAGCTCCAGCTGCAGTATCCTGGGGTCCAAACAGAATAGATGTCTTCGGAAGGGGACAGAACCAATCATTGTGGCATAAATGGTGGGACGGAACAAGATGGAGTAACTGGGAAGACTTAGGCGGAGACGCGATAAATTCAGGCCCTGCTGCTTCATCTACTGGAGTAAACAGACTGGAGGTCTTTGCACAAGGACCTAGAGGAGACCTTTTGATGAGAACTTGGAACGGTACAAGATGGAGCGGTTGGCAGTCCCTTGGAGGCGTAATAACATCAGAGCCTGCAGCAGTATCTTGGGGAGGAAACAGGCTGGATGTATTTGCGAGAGGACGAAATAATGCATTATGGCATATTTGGAGACCATAGATTATGACAGACCGGCAAGAGATTGCCGGTCTGTTTCTTTTTTGACCCACAGATATATCGACAAGATGTTGCAATAAATGATATACTTTTTAAAGAAATAATAGTTACAAATAACCAGAGAAAGGATGCACATATATGCCTGACAAAAGCACCAGCTTTATCAAACTTATGAGTAAAAAACTTGCTGCTATGATTCTTATGATAATTCTTTTGCTGTTGTTTCTGATGCTTACCATATTCTTTATGAATCAGGGAAGCAGAAATGAGTATACAGTTATAGATGTTTTTGGGAGGCAGAGGATGCTGACTCAACAGTTATCAAAGGATGCCAATCAAAAATATGCAATAATGCAGGCTTTGAATAATCAAAATAGTGTAGGTACAGATGAGATAAAAACTAGAAAAATAGAATCACTAAATATATCAATGGAAAAGGCAAAAAATGAGTATTTGAATACTCTACAATTTCTAAAAAGTGGGTATTTAAAAAAAGGGGATACATCTATAGATTTTAAAAGCTCTCTTAGGGAATTGAATTCCCTTATAGAAGTTACTGATGACTTGTGGAAGGATTTTCTTAAAGCCATAGATGTAATAATCAGAACCAGCGAAATAGACGAAGAGGTAACAAAATCATTAACTTACATAAATGATAACAATGAGCAGTTGCTGCAGTATAGCGATGATATACTCCAATCATTGATTAATATACATAAAAGTAATTCCAATACCAGTATTTTTATAGCTCTAGGTCTGTTTGCTGCTACACTTGTATCATTGTTGGTATTGATACTGCAGTCATATAAGTATATAGTGGTTCCGCTGAATGAGGTATATTCAGGATTTAGCAACATTGGATCTTTGAAAAACAATATAAGCATATCATTACCTCAGAAAAACGAATTGGAACCTGTAATTAAAGAGATAGATATGGCTTTTGCAAAGCTAAATAGGCTTATAGAATTGATAAAGAATATGAATCAGGATACATCCTTTGATGGCATTCTGAAATACATTTATAACACATTCTCTGAATTCATACCTTACTCACATATAGGAATAGCATTGTTAAAGGATGATGGAGAGACCATAGAAGCTTCCTATGGGATATCTGATCCTTCCTTGAATGATTTAGCCAAGAAACTACATGGTATAACGGCAAAGCTTGATGAGACAAGCTTAAGTGATGTGATAAGAAAAGGCAAACCAAGAGTTATTAATGACCTTGAATCTTATACAAAGCATAGAGATGCTGATTATAATAGAATACTCATTGAAACTGGCATAAAGTCTTCAATCACATTGCCCCTCAGCCTTAATAATAAGCCAATAGGTATTATATTCTTTTCATCCACAACAAAGAATATCTATAAAGAGCAGCATATTGACTTTCTGGCTACTCTCTCCAGCAGTATTGCAATAAGCCTCAACAAGAATATTTTTATAGATGAGTTATTATACAGTACAGTGTTGGCTCTAGCCAAGCTGGCAGAGTCAAGAGATGAAGATACTGGAGAGCACTTGGAGCGAATGAAGAAGTATTCTGTTAAGATTACTGAATTTCTCCTTGAGGATAATGTATATGATGATAAAATCACTGTGGGCTTTATGAAGGAGATTGAGAGATTCAGCCCCATGCATGATATAGGCAAAGTGGGAATAAGGGATGAGATACTATTAAAGCCCGGAAAGTTGACTCAAGAAGAATTCGATGAGATGAAAAAGCATACCATATTTGGGGCAGAGGTATTAAAGACAGCTGAAGAGCATATGAGAAGAAAAGATGCCAATCTTTTTAGAATGGGAATTGAAATTGCAGAGAACCATCATGAGAAATGGGATGGAACAGGCTATCCCTATGGGAAAGCGGGAGAGAGTATACCTCTGAGTGCAAGGATAGTAGCTGTAGCTGATGTATTTGATGCTTTGACAAGCATAAGGCCTTACAAGAAAGCCTTTTCCTTTGAGGAATCTTTAAATATGATAATAGAAGGCAAAGGAAAGCATTTTGATCCTAGAATTGTAGATTCCTTTGTAAGGCATAAGGAGCAAATATTTGAGGTATACAAAAGCTTCAACACTGATGAATCTTCATTAAATAAGATTGATTAAAAATAGACAAGTACAAAAAAGGAATTCCAACAAGGATGTAGAATTATATAGTTAATTTTATGATAAGGAAGATGTAGATGTTTTCTTCAGATAGCTATGCCAAAATGTTTACAGATATGATGTCAGAAGGCTTTATATTCATTGATAATAAGGGTAAGATCCAACTTTATAATAATAAGGCCAAGGAAATATTTGGGATAACTTACAGCCAAGGTGCAAGCCATAGATCCGGCAAAATAGAAGAAGGAGATATAGTCATTATAGGAGACAACTGCCTGGGTAAGGATGACGGCAATATGACACCTGAAGCCCTTGGCTTTATAGGAATACATGATCGCGGCATACAACTCGGTGATGCAATAGTGGCTGTGGGAAAATACGGAAGTAAAAAAGAAGTAAGACCATTATACAAGTATATCACACCCGATTATGATACAAGTGTTTTAGAGCTCCACTGCACTTTTTCGGGTCTACAAATATCGAGCGTCATAGATTTTAAAAATAAGAATATAAGCTTGATAGTAAATAATGAAAAATATACTATGCCCTATATCAATTATATAGGTCATGTAGTAGTGATTGACGGATATTCAAAGGAGCTTAAGTTTTATCAAACCCATGGTTACACAGCCAGAGGAGAAGCCTTATATGACATTTTGACAGGAAAGAAGTTTATGGCTAAAGGTGAAAACTCTGAGATGTTAAATGTAATAGGCAAGGATATATTCGAGATTCATAAAGGTAGCTCCACCATTGAAGATTTTTATGCTGCAGCCACTGGAGAAGATATAAGCTATGAAAACCAGTTTAATGAGATAAACGGCAGACCTACCATTTGTACTCTTATGCCTGTGAATAGGGAAGGCAAGAGGGTAGGGGCGGTGCTGAAGGTTGAAGATATATCTGAAATTAAGAGAGTAATCAGGCAGAGAGATGAGGCTTTACTAAACTTAGAGCAAATGGAAAGAAAGCTGAGGGAAGAATCAGATGCAAATAAACTGATGCCTGAGATATTAGGAGAGAGCAAAGAAATTATAAATGTAAAAAGACTTGCTGCAAAAGCATCAAAGTCCAATTCTACCCTGTTGATTTTAGGAGAGAGCGGGACGGGAAAAAGCATGCTGGCAAGAGCTATACACAATAACAGCAAAAATAGGAACAAACCCTTTATACATGTGAACTGTGGTTCTATACCTGAGAATCTTTTAGAAAGTGAACTATTTGGATATGAAGGCGGCGCCTTTACTGGTGCCAGAGCTTCCGGCAAAGCAGGGATGTTTGAACTTGCTCAGGGAGGAACTATTTTCCTGGATGAGATAGGTGAAATTTCACTATCGTTGCAGATTAAACTGCTGCAGGTATTGCAGGATAAAACTTTCTACAAAATAGGAGGAAGCAAGAACATCGAAGTAGATGTGAGAATAATAGTGGCTACAAACAAGAATCTTGAAGAGGAAATGCTGGCCGGCAGGTTCCGAGAAGATTTGTATTATAGAATAAATGTCTTTCCTATATGGATACCCCCATTAAGAGAAAGAAAAGAAGACATATATCCACTGGTTCAGAACATGCTCCCTTCTATATGTGAAAAAATAGGCTGTGAAACAAAAAGAATTTCTGGCGAAGCTTTGAATTTACTCTTAGCATATGATTGGCCAGGCAATGTAAGAGAGTTGGAAAATATACTGGAAAGAGCAGTAAACCTGTCAGAGGGCAATACTATACTATCAAACCATCTAGCAATAAAAAAAGGAAAGAAGGAAAAGAAGAGGGAAACCTACGAGATAAGGCCTTTAAAAGATGTAATAAATGATGCAGAAAGAAGAGCTATTGTAGAGGCAATACTGGCAAACAACGGAGATAAAAAATCTGCTATGAAAGCCTTAAAAATGAGCAAAACCAGCTTCTATGAAAAGCTAAAGAAACACAAAATAGAATTGTCCTGATTTACGGAATCATTCCGGTTTAGCGGAAAAACATATATTAAATACAAGCCTTTAAAATCAATGCTTTTAATCAATTTAACAAAAGACAGTTCGTAAAAGCGGAAAAAATAATCTATTATCATTGTTGTGATAGGGTAAGGAAGTTGTCATCCTGAAGGCTTTGCTTGAAGGAACTCATGAAAAGATGTTTTGGCATGTTTTTTGCTCTATATTATTAAATACAATAAAACATTAGAGGAGTTGACATTGTGGATAATATAGAGCATACAAAAAACTACAGATTTGCAGGTTATGATACTGTTGAGCTTGCTAAGAAGTATGGTACACCCTTGTATGTGCTTTCTGAAGAAATCATCAGAAGCAGATGCAAAGAATTAAAATCAGATTTTCTGGATAAGTATGAAAATGCCAAGGCTGCTTATGCCAGCAAAGCATTTCTGACCATGGCTATGTGCAAAATTATAGAAAGTGAAGGTCTGGGATTGGATGTTGTATCAGGCGGTGAATTATATACAGCAATAAAGGCTGGATTTCCAATGGACAAGGTTATGCTTCATGGCAACAACAAAAGCTATGAAGAGTTGGAAATGGCGATCAGTAATGATGTTGGAAGAATTGTGGTTGATAATACAGAGGAGCTGTATATAATAGAAGAAATTGCTGAAAGACAGGACAAGTCTGTAAAAGTATTGATCAGGATAGCCCCAGGAGTAGGAGGAAATACGCATAAGTATATAACAACTGGTCAAAAAGATTCAAAATTTGGGGTACCATTAGCTAAAGATACCATAGATGAGGCTGTCGCAAAAGCTATGAAAAGCAAACACATTGAACTTTTGGGCATGCATTTTCATATAGGTTCAAATCTATTTGAAAATGATTCTTATATTGCAGCTATAGATATAGTAATTAATCTCTACAAGAGATTAAAGGATGATTTTGGATTTATTGCAAAAGAGATAAATACTGGCGGTGGGTTTGGAATATATTATACAAAGGACGATTGCGTAAAACCTTTGAGTTATTATACCGACAGTATTATGAAAGCTATTGAAGATAAATGCAAAGAACTGGGGGTAGATATACCTGCAGTAATAATAGAACCTGGAAGATGGATAGTAGGTGAAGCAGGAATAACACTATACAGCATAGGAAGTGTAAAGGAAATCCCAGGTATAAGAACCTATGCCAGCGTGGATGGGGGATTGCCGGACAACCCGAGGCCTGCGTTGTACAGCGCAAGATATGATGCTGTTGTAGCTAATAAATATGATCAAAAGCCTGACAGGCAGGTTACCATAGCAGGAAAGTGCTGTGAATCGGGAGATATTTTGATATGGGATTTGAAAGTACCAGAGATCAAGAGGGGAGACATATTGGCTGTATTTAGTACAGGGGCATATAACTATTCTATGGCAAGCAATTATAACAGAATTCCCAGACCAGCAGTACTTTTGCTTACTAAAGACGGAGAAAAGGTTATAGTAGAAAGAGAAACCTATGAAGATTTACTATCCAGAGAAAGGGTGCCTTTTTAATTAGTTAAAATTAATGAAAATTAATACGATCCACAAGCTAAGCATCTTAGAATATAAGATACTTAGCTATTAGGATAAATTATCGCAATATTCTGCGAAATTCGAGGAATTTTAAAAATGGAGGAGGGTAACAATGAAAAGAGTATTGGCTTTAATACTGGCACTAATGATGATTTTAGCAGGCTGCACAGGTAAAACTCAACCGGCTGAAGAGGCTTCGGCAGAGACTCCTGAAGTACCTCAGGAGTACAGAATTCTTTATTCGGGAGAGATAACCACACTCAACTATCTAGTAACTGCTACCACCAATGAATTTGCTTTAGCAGCTAACTTTGTCGACACCTTGATAGACTATGACAGATACGGTGTTGTACAGCCTTGTTTAGCAACTGAATGGAATGTATCAGATGATGGTCTGGTATGGACCTTGAAGCTCCGCGAAGGAGTAAAATGGGTAACCCACGAAGGAAAAGAATATGCAGAAGTTGTAGCACA
>NZ_JAWLCK010000082.1:3742-12976 GCF_041687175.1 Lutispora sp. | reverse complement strand
TCATCCTCCAGTTTGCTGATTTCCATTATAAGGTTGCCTTCCATCTTAATAATGCTGTCCAATTCATTGATTTTGCCATCTATTATGATATCCTTTTTCTCTTTTGATATGGATAAAAGCTTCTCATATATGCTATTTTCTTTTTCCAAATAAAGTATTACCTTATCTAAATTATCCATGACAGCATCTCCTCATCATCATATCTTTTTATCAAATCCACCTGTCAGCATCTTCTCAGCTATGTCCTTTCCATTTATGTCGTACAGACCTTTGTCCATCTTCTGCTTGATTTCATTTACTTTATCCTCTCTGATGTCGGGAATCTGATTCATGGCTTTTATAGCTTTGGACACTATCTGATAATCCTTCGCCTTCTGGGATATGGTCAATTCATCCCTCTTGCCCTGCACTGAGGATATGTCTCTTACTCCTTTTTTCCTTTCAACAGAAAAACTTTTATATATTTTGCTTATTCCAGGAATTTTATCAAAGTTAATCCCCATTTTATCACCTCATATATCTTCTACTCATTTTATTTATCGGTAAAAAACACTGAATAGTTTATAGATGAATAAAAAAAAGAAAGGCGCTATCTGCCTTCCCTCTTCCTAATGACATGCATTCTTTCTTTTCCTGATGTTTTTGCATATTCATGTTTGCTTTTGTTTAGACCAAATTCTCTTTTCATCTCACTGGCAATCTGGTTTTTGCACTCCTCACAATATCTTCCTGATTTAATCGGTCTTCCGCAGGATTCACATTCAAGGAGTAAATTAGTATTATCCGAGCTTAACTCCAATCTTTCCTCCCTCAGGAATTTCATTATCTTTTCCACTGATATTCCTGTAGCATCTGATACTTCAAATACTGTAGACCCTGGATTTTCATAGATGTATTCCTTTACGCGCTTAAACTCTTCTTCCTCTTGCTCAAGGCATTTATTACATACAGGATTGTATGTATAGGCAAAAACCTTTCCGCATCTAATACAATTTCTCAGTTCTGGCATCGTTCCACCTCCAAAATCAGGTATTTACTCCTGCAGCTCCAGTCAAAACATTTATCTGCTTCGCTCCAGATGCCAAAAGTACCTTGCTGCATTCATCCACAGTACTGCCTGTGGTATATATATCATCTATGAGCAAAATTCTCATGTTATTTACATTATATAGCATATTTAGAGAAAATGCATCAATCACATTTAATCTTCTTCCCGTTTTATCCAAAGAAGATTGTTCCTTGGTGTCCCTTTTCCTTATAAGGCAGTCCCACATGGGGATAGACATCATATTGGAAAGGTGTTCTCCTATGACCTTAGCCTGATTGAAGCCTCTTCTCGAGAGCTTTGACTCATGAATAGGAACAGGTACTATTATATCAGCTTTTAGATTCTCTGCCTTTGCTTCATATGCCATATATCTTGCCAAAATCTTGCCGACTTCCAGTATTCCTTCATATTTCAGCTTATGGATCAATTCCCTCCCTGCACCTTCATAATAAAAGCAGGAATAGGCTGAGTGAAAACTGTAGTTTCGTTCTAAGCAATCAGGACAAATATTTTTATCATAGTCCTCAGACAAACCTTTTCCGCATTTCATACATTTTCTCTCATGAATAAACTGGATGGAGGTGCTGCAAATATTGCACAAAGATTTTTCACATTTCACGCCGCACAATATACATTTATTCTTTGCGGGATAAAGAAATCTCAGTATATTCATCCCAGTTCCCAAGCCTTCGGAGCCTATACTCCAGGCCTGAGTACCTCCTCGTCACATAATTGTTTTTTATCATGGAATAAATGCATCTTTCCTGTCCCACCAGTACTACCATTTCCTTTGCCCTGGTCAAGGCTGTATATAGAAGATTCCTGGTGAGCAGCATGGGAGGCCCTGCTATGACAGGCATGACCAATACGGGAAATTCAGAACCCTGGCTCTTGTGAACCGTCACCGCATAGGACAGCTCCAGCTCATCCAAATCAGAGGGCTCATATCTCACCAGCCTTTCGCCGTCAAATATGACCTCGATTATTTGCTCCTCATTGTCTACCTTAGAAATTACTCCCATGTCCCCGTTGAATACTCCTTCGCCTTCGTAATCCGAATCCCACAAGCTCTGCCATTTCATCTTATAGTTGTTTTTTATCTGCATCACCTTATCCCCTTCGCGAAATATGGTGTCTCTGTATGTCTTTTCATTTTTGGTGAAATGGGGCGGATTCAATATCCTCTGAAGTTCTGTGTTAAGATTTATAACTCCACAGAGCCCCTTTTTCATAGGAGACAGAACCTGTATACCTTCATTGCTGCTGTAGCCCGAATATCTAGGCAGCCTATCCTTGCAAAGCTCCTTTATCTTTTCCAGAATCCCTGCCTGGCTTTCCTCCCTCATGAAGAAAAAGTCCTTGTCCTTTATATTGAGTATGGGAGCTTCACCCTTGTTAATCCTATGGGCATTAACCACTATAAGACTCTCCTGTGCCTGTCTGAATATTTCGTTGAGTCTTACCACCGTTACCGCCTGGCTGTTTATTATGTCTTTTAATACACAGCCAGGACCTACAGAAGGTAGCTGATCCACATCCCCTACCAGAATAAGCCTTGTACCTTCGCTTATAGCCTTAAGGAGATTGTTCATCAATAGTATATCCACCATGGATACCTCATCCACAATGATTACATTTGCCTCCAGAGGCGAATCCTCATTCCTCTGAAACATCATATCCTCATCCTTGTCTCCATGGCCATATTCCAAAAGCCTGTGTATGGTTTTGGCTTCTCTCCCTGTGGCCTCCTGCATTCTTTTAGCAGCTCTGCCTGTAGGTGCACACAGAAGCACAGAAAGACCCATCCTCTCAAAAAGCCTTATGATTGTCTTTATAGTTGTGGTTTTGCCTGTTCCCGGTCCTCCAGTGACCACCAGCAACCCTTCTGTTACAGCCTTCTCCACCGCTTCCCTCTGGTTTGCAGCAAGGGATATGCCGTCCTCTTCCTCTATTCTGTTAATCTCATTATCTATGTCAAATCTAGCTTCAGAGATCGGATATTGAGCCAAGGTCAGGAGCCTCCTGGCAACACCTATTTCAGCTCTGTGGAATGCTATGGAATACACTGCCTTTATGTCATCCAAAGTATCAACTACGATTTTTCTATCTATATATAAACCTAGCAATATATTTTCAACAGCTTCTTCTCTCACATTGAGAAGCTCTGCTGCAGTCTTTATGAGTTTATCTTGGGGCACATAACTGTGACCGTTGTTATGAAATTGATTCAGCACATATCTGGTTCCGGAGGCTATCCTGTAGTCCGAATCAAGGGGGATACCCATGCTTTGGGCTATTCTGTCTGCCATCTTGAAGCCTATGCCAAATACATCATCTGCCAGATTATATGGATTCTCTCTTATAACCTTTATGGTATTAGCCCCATAGGTTTTGTAAATCCTGACTGCATAGGCCGGGCTTATCTTATAACCCTCAAGAAAAAGCATTATATCCTTGAGCTCTCTTTGTTCTTGAAAAGCATCGTAGATCTTTTGAGCCTTCTTTTGTCCTATGCCATCTATTTCAGTAAGCTTCTGAGGATTGTATTGAATTATATCCAAGGTATCCAGGCCAAATTTCTCCACCATCTTCTTTGCAGTTACAACTCCTATGCCTGGTATCAATCCTGAAGACAAATATCTTTCTATTCCATTTAATGTGGCTGGAGTTACAACCTGATAGGCCTCCATCTTGAACTGTGTTCCATAATCTGGATGCTCCACCCATGCACCTGCAGCCCTTATGGTCTCGCCAATATTTACATAGGGAAAATATCCTACCACAGTGGTTTCTACATCATCATCCTGAAGCTCCAAAACCGTATAACCATTTACTTCGTTTCTAAAGACCACTTCACTTATCATGCCCTGAATCTCATCCATGCCAATACCCTCGTTCGTTTTTTCTTAATTATAACCTATTTTCATGGGCCTTTAAACTGTTTTTAATGGTTAGTATTTCCCTTGCCAATATTACAATATCCCCCTTGGTGGCCGGCTTATCCAAATTTGAATAAAGTCTTTCCAGCACCTCGGGATAGGCAGTGAGACCTTTCTCATTTCTATAATGTTCCAAAACCAGCCTGGCATTCTTGATGTGTTTCTTTACCGTTGCCATACTGCATAATACTTCTAATTTTCTTCCGTCTTTAAGCACAATCTCCGTTTTTCTGTTATCCCTTGCTTCTCTCAACTGAGCTATTGAAACCATGTCCAAATATCCCATGGCAGAATCATTTCTGAATCTGGGAGTTCTTACCTTCAGCTGTATAAATACCTTGGTGCTGCTTATGGGCAGAGGTACACAATTGACACTTCCGATTATCTGACCATATTTTCTTCTTAAACTATAATAGTCAATGGAATAAAAACGACATAGATTATTTCGGAAACTTCGCATAGTCATAGACAGAATCTGATCCTGCCCTTCCGGTACAATTATCCTGGTTACTTCCCCCATGCCTTGGAAATATTCAGGAGTAAATCCCCAAATATCATATTGTTGAAAAAAGTTCAAATCCAATCAAGCCACCTCCTTCTGGGCGAAATTACCACTTTTGAATTAATTATATACGAACATATGTTCGGTGTCAATTACCCTTTTTCTTAGTTCTTTAGTACTATTTTTCACAATATTTTACACTCTTCGACAGATTGTCTGTTCAAAATCATTCTCAATTGGTATAATAAGTTTATTAAGACATAAGATAGGAAGTGCGAAATGAAGACAGTCGATTTACTCAAATACATAGCATTATTCGCAGTATTTTCTATAATGGCATATCTTTATTACAATGTTATTAAAAAAAATAAAGCAGCTTCAGTAGAAGTTGCTGCTGCCAGAAAAGTTTCATTGGAAAAAGAGAAGATGCTTACCCAGATAAGACTTCAAAAAGACGAGATCGAAGCATTATATGAAGAAACATATGCCATAAACAACGAGCTTACCAGCTATATTAAGAAGTTAAATGAATCTCAAAAAGAGCTCCAGGATATAAATCAGGAAATATCAGCCTTATATGCTATTTCAAAAAAAATAAACTCAAACCTTAATATTGATACATTGTTTCATGATATGGGTGACCTTTTAAAAGGAATACTTGATTATGATATACTTGCCATATTGCTGCTGGATGATGAGAAAAAATCCTTGGTTATGAAGCATTGGAATGGACCAGCTATTGAAGGCTTATTAAATATAGAATTAGCTCTTGACGGTAAAGGTGTCTGTGCTCTCTGTGCAAGAGAAAAGAAAGCTTTACTTATAAAGGATGTCAATAGTTTTGACAACATAATCATTGTACATGATGAAACAAAACAAGAAATGGCATCTCCTCTTATGTATAATGATGAAGTCATTGGAGTATTTATTGTGGATACCTTCAAGGAAAACGCCTTTGATGAACATAAGCTGTCAATCTTATGTTCCTTTGCAAGCATTGCATCTACAGCTCTTTATAATGCAAAGATTTACAGTGACTTGAAGAGAACTTATGAATACACTGCAAAAGCCTTGGCAAAGGCCATCGAGGCTAAAGATACATATACAAAGGGACATTGCGACAGAGTCACGGAACTTTCCTTGAAAACTGCAAAATACCTGGGATTTAGTGATGAAAAGCTTAGTAAAATAAAGATTGCTGCCATACTTCATGATATAGGGAAAATAGGAGTACCGGAAGGCATATTAAACAAGCCTGGCAGGCTTACACCAGAGGAATACTCTATTGTAAAGAAGCATCCTACCATAGGTTATGAAATATTGTCAGATATAGATTATTTGGATAATGTAAGGGAAATAGTCTACCAACACCATGAGAGGTTTGACGGAAAGGGTTACCCCCTTGGGCTGGAAGGAAATAATATGCTAACGGAGGCTAAGATTTTAGCTTTGGCAGATGCCTTCGATGCTATGACATCAAAAAGACCATACAGAAAGCCCTTCACCATTGAAGAAGCTATAGAAGAAATAAAAAGAAACAGAGGTACTCAATTTGATCCTGATATTGCCTCTGTTTTCATAGAAATGATACAAAAAGAGTATTAGCTGGGACCATCAGGTCCCAGCCTTTCATTTATCAAACCTGGAAGCTATTACTCTGGATAGTTCATTAATGGAGTTAGTCAGGTTTTCCATTTTCCCTTCTATTCTCATAAGGAGATAGATGGATACTGCTATAGGAAAACCTACATTTGCTACTCCATTAAAAATTTCCTCCATTATATCTCCCTCCTAGTCTATTCTACATCCAGCTCTTGAATGTTAGTATCCACTATCCTGGCTCCATCTATAGCAACCAGATCTCCGCCTTCGGTTGCAAATATATTTTTTGCTATGATGGTTTCCATAGCTGTTTTCACAGATTCTCCAGTTAGATTATCATCTGCATTATCCACACTTATCTTCATTGTTTTTCCCACAGCATCTCTAAACACCATTTCCAGCTTCTTAGCCATATACTACACCTCCTTTCCAATATGCTAGGGCTTGTAATACTAAGCCTCCACCAGCTCGGAGTCTTCAGCCTTGTTTATGCTATATACAGCATTAGTCTGAAGTCCGGCTATAGTTCCTGCCACGTCATAGATGTCTTGATCGAGAGCTTCAGGTTTTACCTTACTGTAGGTCTTTGTGATATATGTTTGTCTGCCGTCTACCACCTGACCAAGGTATTTAATCTGAAGCTTTACGCTTTTTACCATTGCTTCTACTGCCATTCATATCACCTCCCTTCGCTATATAAATAACTGCTGGGCAGAGAATTTTCCGCAAAAAAGCAAAAAAATTTTCCGGTATAATAATTACCGGAAAATCATTATTGACAACTTATGAAAAATATGGTAATTTAATAATATGCTTTAGTACAAAATACTTAATTCCCTTCTGTTTTATATTTCTGCTTGATAAACTCTATATAGTCGTTTATCTGTCTTATAGCTTCATCAGGCAGACCGATATTATAGTAACTATCATGTGCTCCACTTTCTAAAACACAATCTTTTTCTATAACATCCGATTTCTCATAAAAGTTTCTTATATCAGTTCTTCCCAGAAGATAATCAATTGACACTTGAAAAACATCAGCTATTGCCTTTAGAGTTTCCTGATCAGGAAATCTAACATCAGTTTCATACTTTGATACCGACGAATAAGATATGTTTAGTGCTTTTGCAAGATCTCTCCTTGACATGCTTTTCTCTTCACGGAGCATAGCAAGTCGTTTAGCAAATACCATAAAAACCACCTCATCAATCTTATTTTATCACAGAAGATTAAATTATAATAGATTGGACAAAGTGTACAAAATCATATTGACATTATACATAATGTCCATTATAATATAATAAGCAGTGGACAATATGTCCACTAGAAATGCACTGGGGGTGACTTTTTTGAATAGTTTAGATGATAAGTATAAAGAGTTAAAAAGTTTGGAAATCGCAATCGATCAGATGCGAGACAAATTACATAATATGATGATGAATACATTAGATCCTCTGAATGATGAGGTGCTGGCTTTGAGCAGGGAATTAGATGAAATAATTCACAGATATACGGCTTTGAAAATGGAGCTTAAAGATTATTGATTTTATCTATAAAAACTGATAAATTTATTATAAGTAAATGGAGGGTTATGTCATGAATAATGAGGAAAGAATTCTACAAATCCTAGAAAATATGCAATCTGACATCAGAGAGCTTAAAGGGAGCCATGAAGATCTTAGAACAGGTCAGGAAGGGCTGAGGACAGATATAAATGGGTTAAGGGCAGATGTTAGTGAATTAAGGACAGATGTTAATGATTTAAAAGCAGGTCAGGCAAGATTAGAAGGAGAGGTTAAGGCGATTAAATATGATGTAAAGATGCTTAAAAGTGATGTCAAATCCATCAAGACTGAGCTTAATTACATGTGGGAAGATATTAAAAAAATCGATAATCGCCTTATAAAACAGGAGCAGGAGATTTATTTACTTCAAAGAATAAATAATTGAATTTTTTGCATATGTTACATAAATTGGATTAATTACCCAACTTATTAGATATTCTCTTTATTGCATTCTTTCTTCTTCGAAACAAGGTTGTCCTGCTCATACCTAACTCCTTTGCTAAATCATCCAGAGTTCTTTGTCTCATAATACTTTCCTCGACTATATACCTATCTTCATAGTTTAAATTCATAAGAGCTTTATATGCTTCTTTGACTTCAATGTTTGATAATACAGCTTCTTCGATATAGCTAGATTCATCAACCAAAGTATCCCCCATCTCTATCCCTTCCCCTATGGGTTCATTAATGGATACAGTCTTTTTATAGTATCTACCATAATTCAGATAAAAATATTTAAGCTTCATTTTAAGATAGTAAAATATATCTGCAGCTTTTGTCTCATCATATTTTTCTAAAGACTCCAAGATAACTATTACACCTTCCTGATACAAATCTTCAAACTCACCCTTGCTTAGTGCATATTTGTTAATTGACGAAATAATCAATGGATGTGCTTTCTCCAGTATTGTGTTTTTATCCATTTTGGCCTTTCCGACCGGTCTTTTTCCATATTTCCGCGGATAAGGCCATTATAGAAGCACTGATACAAAAAATAAAAAACCGACTCTCTACAAGTCGGTTGTAAACTTACACCAGGTACACATATCAGGCATATACATCAAGGAGCAACCCTCGGATCTCTCCTATAAGGCTTAATACCTTTATTCCCTTCTCTTGCTTGTTTATTACTGCATCCGTCAGCTCCAGCAATTTATCATCCACTTTTTGCACGATTTTATATATTTTCATCCTCCCACCTCTGTTAAATCCTCTGTTTTGTTGAATCTTCAACCCATATTTAACAGCTTCGGAGAGGAACTCTTTTACCTTTTTCTTATAATCTCTCAAATCCTCAACGGTCATAGATTGGGCCAACACTTTACCTTGGGCATCCACATCTTCCATGAGCCGATTTAATCTCTCCACATCCATCTCGTCTCTACGAGTGGACATGACCTCACGAAAGGATATAGAAGCCTCGTCCTTGGCCTTCCTAGAGGCTATATGTTCTGTATTGGTTTTTTCGATGTTTCTGACTTTCATGATTATCACATCCATTCGCTATAGGGTATTCCTCTTGGGTCTTGGTGCATTGCCTGGGGTATTCCTTTCCCGTCCTGACTCGTGACCCGTGAC
>NZ_JAWLCK010000082.1:0-3642 GCF_041687175.1 Lutispora sp. | reverse complement strand
TAGGGTATTCCTTTTGGGTCTTTTTTGCTACTGTAATAGCTGCAGTATGCCTTGGGGTAGTTGGTTTGCCTGAGCCAACATAGCTGTTGCAGCTTGATTTATTATGTTGTTCTTCGTGAATTCTGACATCTCCAGAGCCATATCCACATCTCTTATTCTTGATTCTGCCGCAGTCATGTTTTCTGCTGCTGTTGTCAAGTTTGATATGGTGTGCTCCAGCCTGTTCTGATAAGCTCCAAGTCTGGAACGGGACTCAGAAACCATCCTTATGGCATTGTCGAAGAATCCTATGGCATTATTAGCATCTTCTTCATTGAGTACACTTATTCCTGCTTCTGCATCTACTCCTGCAGTAGAAATTATGCCTTTATGATCTGCCTTTCTGGCGATTCCCAAAAATGCTGTATCTACAACACCTATGAGAAGGTTCATGCTTTCACTGTCATTTGCTCCTATCTGAAGCTTTATATCCATTTCCTTACCTGCATAGGTTTCAAAATCATTATCCCTGAATTCAACTTCCAATGCATTACCATCACCATCATCAGTCTTGTTGGTAGAAAGTATCAATGAGTTACCATTAACTTTATAATCTGCCAAAGCCTCTGCTTTACTCTCGTTTTTCGCAGCAGTTATAACATTATATACTTCTGCTAGAACATCATATACAGTCCTATCCTTAACTCCCACCGCTGCTTTATTAGTGCTGTCATCATAAGGCACAGAATTATCTGCAAAGCTAATAGTTACACCATCTATTATAATTTGGTCTCCTGGCTTGGGCAGCTCTGTAAAATTGAGATACACTGTCTTCCAATTGGAGGAAGTGTCTGGGGCATTTAAAGTTGTTGTTTCATTCCCTTCATCATCTTTAAAGCTGGCGCCTGAACCGCCTTTATCTACTTCAATCTGCTTAGCTTCCAGTGGAGACATATTTTTAGTTGTTCTAAGGAATAGACTAGATCCTATAACTTCACTGGTTACGCTATCAAACATGTTATCGCTTTGTGCTATGGCATCCAATAAGTTATTCAGGGTTTCTTCACTATCATTACCAACCATTACAGCAATGCGACCAGCTTGTACACCCCACTTTTCGTCATCTGGATCAGAAGGATCGTCTGGCTTTTCAAATTCATAATACTTTCCATTTATAACTAGCCACTGCCCATCTATTGGATTAGCTGTCAGTTCAAGCTCTACCTGTCCTCTTTCACTGGGTTCAGCTACCACATCCCCTTTCCAGGTGCCGCTTCCTGCATACTTTATTTCCGGTGAATTAGTAGTTATTACCGGCCTTGATAATAGAGAACCTCTGAGAAGTGGATTTGCATTAAACTGGGTTGTCTTTGCAATTCTGTCTATATCGTAAGTCAGTTGATCGATTTCGTTTTGTATAGCTAATCTATCGCTTTCAGCCATGGTTCCGTTGGCAGCCTGTATAGCCAACTCCCTCATTCTTTGAAGGCAATTATGTACTTCCTGTAGAGCACCTTCGGCAGTCTGTATCAAAGATACTCCGTCCAATGTATTTCTCTCCGCCATGTGCAGCCCCCTTATCTGGGATCTCATCTTTTCTGATATGGCTAGGCCTGCTGCATCATCGCCGGCTCTGTTAATTCTCAAGCCGGAGGAGAGTTTCTCAATATTCTTTGAAACCTTACCCTGGCTCACTGTTAATTGTCTATAGGCATTTATTGCCTGGATATTGGTATTTATCCTCATATTTTAATCTCCTTTCTTCAAAGTAACTTCATTCCATAATATCCACATTTGCTAGCTCATAATATAAATGATCCTCATAGTATTCCAGTCTTTTACTAATCCCTGTTTCCAGATTAGAAGCTTCCATAGCTGTAAACCAGCCTTGAGATATATTCTCCATAATCTTTAATACTTGTTCCAACATTTCTTTATCTTTATTAATATTTGCTTCTATAAGCTTCTGGGAACAAAAATCATACAAGGCTTCCAACTGATCAGCTATAATCCCTGCCTTATAGTTGATTCCTCCTCCCAGTCTTTCCAATATATCATTGCAGCCCTGGAGCAGATAATTGGAGCCTACAGGGTCTCCTTTATCAAGGGCTTTTATAGCTCCTCTCAGCTTCTCCAAAAATGCCTGATATAGCAGAGAGGTAAGCTCCTGAGGTTTCATCTCCATTATTTCATGTTCACTATATATCCTCAAAATAACACCTCCAGATTCCTTCACTTAAAATATCGTCATAAAACCTCTTAATCTTTATACTGTACTCTCCATTCTTTCAATAAGCAGCAATATCTCAGCTATAACAGAGTAAAGCTGAGGTGGCACATTATCACCTAAGTCCATATCGATAAGCTCTGCCACAAGGCTCATATCCGCTTCTATAGGTATACTCCGTTCCTTTGCCATTTCAATTATCTTTGCTGCTACCAATCCCTTTCCGCTGGCAACAACCTTTGGTGCACCATCATCGCTGTCATCATAATGAAGAGCTGCAGCCATCATTCCCGACTTTTTTCTTTTCTGGCTTTGATTTATATTTTTGTATATCATATTCTAATGTCAAATCCTTTCTTTATTGTGCTTGTTGGGTTTGCAGACACAGCACCCAAGCGATTTGGATTTAGAGTCTTGTCCTCTTCCTTGCTATTCAGTCTTGTAAAATTTATGCTGCCTACTTCATAACCCAATTCCTTAAGATTTTCCTGAAATCCTTGAAGCAAAGGACTCACTATATCTTTCAGATCATCTCTATCATTCTTAACTGTAATATTCAGATTACCTCCTGAGGCTTGCAACAAAACCCCTGTCTCTCCCAGCTTCTTAGTATCTATTAGAAAAAATATGCTGCAGTTTTGCCAGTCCAGTTTTTTCTCATCCTTTTTAGAGTTGATATATACCTTCATGTCGCTTATCTTACCGTTAATAACCAAAGGCAGTGCAAAGAACATTGACTGGAGAACCCCGTTGCTTTCCTTATTTAATAGCTGATTCCCGGAGATTTTCTGAACCAGTTCCGAAGCGGCACCCTCTTTATCCGAAAGCCTCATAAGCAAAGATTTAATATTGTTATGAAGATCTTCCTGATTGACTTTCTCTCCAGCTAGAAACCTTCCAGTTTCCCCCTCATGATCCCCTCCCAATATTCTTATAGCTTCATATACCTTCCTTGGAGTATAATCCTGATTTTTAAAATTATCATTAAGGGCTTTAAATGCAACCTTAAGCTTGTCCTCAATATTAGGACTTTCCCTAAGACCATCCTTTAAGCTTGCCAGATGAATCACTCTGCTATTGGAAGGCTTCCAGTTCAGTGCCTCAATGCTTCTTTTTACTTTATCTACAATATCCCATGCCTTGTTGTAATCTCCTTTGTCCAGCAAAGTCCTGGCTTTCTGAAGCAAACTATCTGCCTTCAGCAATTCCTTCTCCAGCTTCATATCACCAAGCAATGCTATATCGCTTTTCAAAATAGCTTTGTCCAATAGGTCTATGGTTTTCTGCAAATTCACCTTGGCATTGTGGATAGCTGAAGCTCCAGATTCCTTTATGTATCTTGCCGCCATATCCAGATTATTGACAATCTCTCTTTTTATCTCCTTGAAGCTTTGAGCTGCTTCTTTGAGTCTGGGAGTTATCTCTGTCATCAAATA
>NZ_JAWLCK010000081.1:0-13152 GCF_041687175.1 Lutispora sp. | reverse complement strand
CTTCTCATACTTCGTAACACTCATTTCCCTATACCTCCCGTGATTTTTTTATTATATCACGACTTCGTTTTGTCTACCAATCGTGGTACGGGTCAATTCTCACCTCCTCAAATCCTTCTAATATTTCTTCGTCTGAATAAGAAATGCCTTGCTCTTTCATCTGACTTAGCAAGGCATTAAGTTTAGTTGTTATCTTTATGTATTCAGGTACTTTTCCTTCTCGTACTTCTAAAGGTATACTGTGATTATCCAAGAATCTAGCTGCTTCATCATGCAGCCTTAATACTTCATTATATTCAAGCTTTAAGCTCATCTGAATTACCTCCTTCTATCATTTTATCTACCTTTTCCCACCAGGGTATTTCTTTTTTTGGACTATCGGACAAACTTGGACTAGTTTTCGGTAAATCCTTATATGTATTTTTTTTATTTATATTTATTTGTTTTAAGTCCAACTTAGTCCATAAGTCCAAAACTTTAATACCAAACCAATAATAAACACCTGATTTCACATTAGTAAATCCCTTTTCCCTAAGCCTTTTACCAAATTCACGTTGGCTTAACTCATATTCACCACAACTTTCACACCATCTTTTATAGGTATTATATAAGTCTGTAGCACTTATCTTTGACCTTGAATCTTCCTCGCAGCACTCGTCTAGGAATAATCCAATTGCATCCTGGCCTTTGCGGTATTCATTTTTCGCCTGTTTGAGTGCCTCAGGCTGTTTTAGCCCTTCCTTTTGCCACAGTAAGCAGCCTTCAACCATCCAAGCAAGAACAGCTTCTGCATCTGCTACTAGTTTCTCCTGAAGGTGCTTGTCCTTTTTTTCATCCGATACAACATAAGTAAAAGGTATTGCTACAATCCTTCGCCATAGTCCGTTATCTGTTCCTATGGCTTTTATTTCGTGGTTTGTGAGCATAACCAGTTTAGCTTTCATAATAAACTCGAAAAACTCCTTATGAAGGAATCTAGCAATAATTGTATCTCCACCAGTTAAACTTTTAATGGCATTGTCTGAAAACCTTTTGCCTGGGTCTGGCTCGGACATCAATACTAATCTTGCACCTTGCAACCTCGCAACATCATTCGGTATAGAGTTCATATCCTTGGCCATAATAATTTCAGGTGAAGCCGTTATTGCATAACTTCCAAGGCAATATTTAACCGTTTCCATCAGTTTGGTTTTGCCATTACCTCCGGACCCCTTCATTTGATAGAACTCTTCTTCTATAATCTTCCCGGTACAGAAGTAACCGAACAGCTTTTTTAGGTACATTACCTTATCCCGGTCACCTTCCATAATTTCATACATAAAGCCTTTAAACAGTTCACTTTTAGCATTAGGATTGTATTCAACATTGCAAATCTTAGTGAAATAATCCTCTCGTTTGTGTTCCCTTAGCTCACCAGTCTGCAAGTCTACAACACCGTTTTGCACGTTTAGAAGCATATCGTCTTTATCGAACTGGTTTATAGAAGCACACATAAAGGGTATACTGGATAATAAACTGATAGCGGCGTTAATCTTTGCTTGGCTCTCACTCGATAAAAGCCATTTTAAAGTCTTTGTCCGCTTATCATTATCGATAATACTCATTGCTTCTGTTTGTGCCATTCTAAAGCATTTTATAACGTCCTGGACTATCTTATTCTTGGCATCTTCCTGCCATACCTTACCGTCATACTTATACCACGCTGATTTTTCCGGCAGGTATAAGTAATTTCCTTTCAGCATATCAGCCAGCCTTTCAGCGTTTCCGGCATCCGTGCATTGATAAACAGGAATTTCATCTTGTAATAGCTCTGCCCTTAATTCCGGTTCATTTTCAATTAGTTTCTCTGCTTCATGGTTCACCTTGTGTCACCTACTTTCAATTTAAAGAAGTATTCATTTTTGAAGTTTCTCATCAGTTTTACTTGTTGCTCAAAAGTTCCTTCAATGAACTGGTCTGTTATACGGTCATAGAATCTATGTCCTTGCCGTATCCATCTATACAATGAATCTGTATATTCAATATCCTTGGACTTGAATAGTTCTTCTGCCCATTGAAAAAACTTAAACATCATAGTACACTGGTTATAGAATTGATTAAGTCTTTGAACTAATAAAGCTGCCAATTTGCGGTTCTCTTCACGCTGGCAGCTTATTTCTTTTATTTGTTTTTTATTAATTTGTGTGTCCGGCAAGTCAATTCTAAAGTCTAAGGCTAATTTCTTACAAGCTTCAATATTGGAAAGTCCGTATAAATCAGCTACATACTTTATTACATCAAAACCCCAGGAACACCCGAAGCAGTAACCTGAATTACTATTTTGATAAAGAACCAAACTTGGCGTTTTTTCATTATGTTTGGAACATTTCCCTATTAACCTGTTTCCGCTACATTTCAATGGTCTGCCATCATATTTTCGATATGCTTCAGCTATAGGAACGGAAGCTTTTATTGTTTCGAATATACTCAACTTTATCACGCTCCCTGCTGTACGCTTTGCCGCTCCAGATTCTCCATCCATAAAACCAATGTTTCCTCAAAGAAAAATACACGGTTTGAATAACGAATATGCGGGATTTTACCTTTTCTAACAAGCTTCATTAAATGTCCGTATGAGCAGCCAATTAATTCAGCAGCTTCTTGTGGATTCAATCTCTTCTTCATACGTTTACTGCCTCCTCTCCTTCGCATTGGCAGGGGAAGATATCTGCTTCACTTTCTTTTAATACGGAAGCTATCTTTTGTCTCCAGCCTTCAAACGGATATATTTTGCCGTTCGCAATCTGGTAAATGGTACAAGGTGCAATCCCTGTCTGCATTGACACACGGTAAAGAGACTTCCCTTTTGCTTTTGCAATTTCTTTCAGTCTGTTGTAATACATTTTTTTCTCAACTCCTTTACTAATAATTATTTAGTTAATATATTTGGGCATAAAAAAAGGCCGCTTTCGCAGTCTGTTTTTAACATAAAATAAGCCGCCCTGGTCGGCAGCTTGTCTATCTTAATTATAAAACAATAAAAATTCGGTGTATAGTCCGATTTAGTCCGATTATTGCAAAACTTCTTTGCTTACAGCCACTATCTCACGCTATATTATAGCGCATAAAAAGTATCATTTAGTCTCATCTTTTAAAAAATAAAGCAACCTTCCGGCTGCCCCTATTGGAATGAAGAATATTAATTTTCCTAGTTTAAGGATAACATCTTATTTTATATAAGTCTACTGTACTTTACTGTACACTTCGCTTTCTCTTTCAATAAACTTCTGTAATGCTCTTTTACGCATTTTGCGTATGTTTTCTATGTTATAATTAGTTGCCTGGGCAATTTCTTGCCATGTATATGATTGGAAATAATGTAGTTCTATATAGTTTTTGGCTGGTTTGTCTTTGTCTAGTTCGTTTAATATATCTTTAATCCATCTTTCAAATGCGTTTAATTCAGTCATTTCCCTTTCGTAGCCTTGAATTAACCCATTTAAGCCATATTTGCTGTTTTCAATATTATATATAGCAGCATTAAAAGTACTATCCGATATTGTTCCTGCCTTAGGCATGCCAGATATTTCCTTGCTTTGTAATACGTCTTTTTCATAGTCTCTTTCCTTAGTTGCAGTTTCTATTCTCTTTGTTAACTCTTCACGTCTTGTAGGAATATCGGGATAAGCATAAAGCCACTTTTCAATTTTTCTAACTGCTAACTCAAATTTTTCTTTGTCAGATAATGAATCCGTAATAGTTCTAAGTTCATCATACTTTTTAATATATTCTGCTTGTTGGACTTCTAAATATTGGCCTAAATCTCTTTCCATGCTGGCTATTTCTTTCTTCATTGCCTCATAACCTTTTAACTGCTCCTGTAACTCTCTTTTTCTATAAACTTCTCCCGGGTTGCTCTTGTCTTTTAGCCGTAAAAGCTCATCATATGCTTTTTTTATGTCAATATGCCAGAAGTCACGCTCTTTCTTTTCTTTAGATTGTATAAAGTGCATCCAATATTTTTGCATATTTGCATTAATATTGCGTATTTCATCTTCTAGTTCTTTTACTTTCTTTATATTCTCAGTATTTAGCTGTGCCATTCTTCATTCCATTCCTTTCTATCTCTATCTATGTGTATATTTTACTATATTTGTAAGGCTTGTTCAAACTATTCTAATTGGGCACAATGTTGGGCACTAATTATTAAAAAACAATGTAAAATCAATAAAAAAGAAATAAATTAGGGAAACGAACTAAACACTCAATGTCAACTAGGAGTAAGGCTATATAAAATTAAATAAAAATAAATAAAATCAATAAAAGCACTTCTTCATTTCCCCTATGCGCTACCAAAAATCACTCGAAATATTTCGAGTGATTTTTATTTTCCTGCTTCAGGATAGTAAGGATAATTTTAGCCTAACATTGAAAAGGCTACTAAGCAAAAGAATACTTTTCGCACCGCTTTATGGACAGGAAACCATTTGCAGCTTACCTTAATGAGCATCAATGTTGGGGAAGACATAGGTTTGGAAATCCATCCCCACCTTGACCAATTCGTACGCATTGAACAAGGCCGAGGGCTTGTCAAAATGGGTGATAGAAAAGATTATTTGGATTTCCAAAGAAAAGTCTATGATGATTATGTATTTATCATACCTTC
This sequence comes from Lutispora sp., assembly GCF_041687175.1. NCBI lineage: Bacteria > Bacillati > Bacillota > Clostridia > Lutisporales > Lutisporaceae > Lutispora > Lutispora sp. The sequence goes on along the minus strand of NZ_JAWLCK010000081.1, from coordinate 8,507 downwards.
TGGTAAATGGCACAATCTAATCAATATAGGTAATAAGCCGCTTAAATTGTACTCTATTTATGCACCACCTCAACATCCATATGGTACAGTTCACGAAACTAGAGCAATTGCAGAAGCTGCTGAAGCAAGCCACGGATACTAATTCTCAAAAGACACTATGAGAGAAGTCTTAAGTACAGCTTTCTATGATAAAATCACACCTATATTGGAAAATATTATAATCTATAACACGTAAGAACTAAAATAATATTTAGATTTAACTTTAGATATTTCAAAGAATAAAGGGAAATATGATAAATAGTATCGTAGATATTCCTACTGCTGTCAAACTATAGGGTAATTGCGATTTAACATGTTCCACTATCTGTATATCAGATATAGTAGCTGAGAGAATGGCTGTTTCCCCAAGTGGTGAAGCGTTATCCCCTAGAGACCCTCCTGCTAATACTGCACCAATGACAAGCGGAATACTTGAATTGGTACTAACTGCGAGCGGTAGAGCTAATGGCATGACTAAAGCCCACGTTCCCCAAGCTGAGCCCATAAAATATGATGCAGCACATCCGATTAAGAATATTACTGCAGGAATTAAGAAGCCTGGGATTCTATTCCCGACAATATTCGTAACAAAATCTACAAATCCTAAATCTTCAACAATGGAAGAAAGACCCCAGCCCAGTATCAATACAATAATAGGAGGTATGATTTCATTTCCACCAGATAAAAAGTGACTTTCTATCTCTCGCATAGGTATTTTTTGAAGTAGATAGAAAATTGATGTTAGGACTATGGTTAAAATGCCTGAAAGCAGAATGGACTTTTCAAATTCAGCATTCATAAGTGCATCTAATAAACCTACACCATTATCCTTTCCCGTATACCAAAAGAAGAAAAAAGTTGAAGCAATTAGTAAAGAAAGTGGTAGTATAAGATTGAAGGGACGCGGAGGAGCTTTTTCTTCAAATTTGCATTGCTCGTAAGCTTCATGGCTATTGTGCTCGCTTTCTTCTATTTGTTTCTTATTTATTCCCGAATTGACTTTGGTAAACCCAAAATTAAATAGAATTACGGCAATACTAATGAGAAGCATAACAATTGCATAAAAGTTAAAAGGTATGCTTTTAATAAACATGCTATATGGAGAATCATTAATACCTACTTTATTTAAGGATGAAGCGATTACTCCGACGATATACCCTATGTAGGTTGTACCTAGGGGTATAAGAATAATTAAAAGGCATGATGTGACATTCACAACATAAGCTAACTTATATTTGTTACCTTTAACCTTATCAATTAGTGCTTTCCCGATTGTACCAGATGAGATTACGTGAAAACAGCAGTCTATAAAGGTAAAAAGAGTAACAACCCAAATTGTACCTAATGCCGCCTTTTCTGTTTTAACATATCGATATGCAAGTTCTGAAAAACCTTTAATACCACCCGACACTTTCATTATTTCACCAAAAGCTCCAAAAACATATAGAAATAAGACGATGTACATGCTTTCTTCACTAGCTATAGCTTCAACTAAATGCTCTATAGCTGAAATTGTGCCTTCAATAATATTACCTTTCGCTAGAAAAATCCCTCCAACAAGAATTCCTATAATAAGAGATGGAATAATTCTTTTAGAAAATACTGTAAATAGTATTACTAGGATAGGTATAAAAATTGAAACTATATTGTATGCCATAGAAACTCTACCTTTTTTTCAATAGTATTTGAGAGCGAGTAAAATACTATTCCATTGTATTTTGTTTAGGCTACATATCATATAGTTCCTCCTTCCAAACCTCTATTGTAAGAAAGAGGGGACAAATACGGTTCGAGTATGCGCTACTAGATAGGCACTCAATTAATCTATTGAGAGCCTTATTTTCTAAGCTTTCCAGTCAAACTATCACCACATTTAAACTGACCAAAAGAATCGCCCCAATGATAAATCTAAACATTCTAATTTACTCTATCCCATACTTACCGTGTTTCTCGTTACCATTATTCTTTTTTGACACATATATATTCCCTGAGGTATCGAGACCGGCATAAAACACTTCACCTGCATTACCAATCCCCTGCTCTCCTAGCTTACTCAGAAGCCATTCTTCATTTAAGTTAACATCCTTCAGATTTTCTAACATAACATTCCCATCAATAATGATATCTTTTGTTAGACCCTTATAGGAAGTAGGTATATTTAAGTCCGATGGTGTTAATGGCTGCTTCTGGGATTTAGGCAGTACGGATAACTTTCCATCATTCTCTAGAACTGCAAACTCAACATCTGCAATATTAAATGTATTTTTCTCTCTTAGCAGAGTATTCAAGTCGTTAATAGTAAAACGTACTTTCTTCATGTTTTCATCTACTATATTTCCATTTGCAACAACTACAACTGGTTCTGAATTTACAAATTTTCTAACTATAAAACTTTTTATATGAGAGTAATCCGATAAAACTCCAAGTATTGATAGGATAATCAGCGTAGTAACTGCTGAAGCAGTAGAACTTTGTGGCCCAAGTGCCAGATTTGCAGTAACAGATCCTAAGGTTATCCCAACTGCAAAATCAAAGAAGGTCATTTGAGAAATTGCCTTTCTGCCCATAAATCTTGCCACAAGCATCAGTAACAAGAAAGCTAAAATTGCTCTAAGCAGCGAATTTGTTATATCTTGATAAAACATAAGCTTTTCCTCTCTAGTATCATTTTCACTATTATTCTCCTTGTTATGACTTGAAATACTAATAAAAATTTACAATGTAATAATGTTTATCAATACACTAAATAAAGTATAAGTTGCATTTAAGTGTAAATACTAAGCTTTAAGGAAATGGTATTATTAAGTAAAATTAGTTGTCATTATCAGGAAAGATTAAGACTTGATTAAAGGTGCAGGTGATGAGAGTGATAAGTAATAAAAGGATTACTTTAGGTCTTATAGGTTTAGTAGTTCTAATATTTGTTGCATATTTCCTTATACTCCAACTTAGTTTAAGCTCAACTAAGAATGTTCCTGAATTATTAAACAGTATTTCCTCTTCAGCAATAGATGGTGATTGGCAGAAAGCAAGTCAACTCAATAGCGAGCTTAATGATGTATGGAAAAAAAATGAATATCTTATTATGATAAACTACTCAGAAGCTGAATTCTCAGTATTCGAGCAGACAATTGCAAGGCTTGAAGCTGCTGTAAAGCAGAATGAAGAATATGAAACTGTAAAGGAAGCAGCCGATGCTTTAAGTTTATGGCAGAGTTTTGGCAAACTGGTGCCTAAACCTTAGGTGGGGATATGAATGGAAATCTTAGTATATGCGTTGCGATGTCTGATCATGTTAATTGTTACATTTGCAGGTGTTAGAATTCTAGGTAAAAAAACCATTGCTCAGATGACATCCTACGAGCTTGCAGGAATATTACTTTTGACAACTGCTGCGGCGTAGCCTTTAGTATATAAGATACCGTCAAAAGCTACAGTTGGAGTCTTTGCTATAGCGACCGGCGTTCTTATAATAGGATGGATATCGTTAAATAAAAAGTTCTATAATGTCGATTCCAGGGCAGTAATAGTTATTGCCAATGGCAAGATAGATAAAGAAGCTCTTAGGACTTATCGAATAAACCTACCGTTTTTGCTGTCAATGTTAAGAATAAAGGGATATCCAAAGGTATCTGATGTAGAATTCGCAATCATTGAGCCCGACGGAAGTCTTTCAGTTGTTCCCAAATCTCAAAGCCGCCCCGTTACTCCTAAGGATCTAAATATTGATACACAGTATGAGGGATTGGCACTACCTCTAATTATTGATGGTGAGATTCAAGATGGAAATTTAAAATACGCAAATCTTGATAGAAACTGGCTGCAGCAAGAATTGAAAAAGGTAAATATATCTAATGCGAAAGAGGTATTTCTTGCAGAATTGGATACTCAAGGAAAACTTTATATTGATCTCTATAAAGATAACAATGCAAATAAACCGCCTGATATTTAAGATTCAAGCTGTGCCTATTCTATGTTATATTATTCCTTACATTATTCATTAATTTCATGTCTTTGTTAAGTTAAATTTAAATCTCTATAATGAGTTCTTTAATGTAATTCTTCATTAATTATGATTGGCGCAAGTAGAGTTTTACGGATTCAACAAAATAACTAACAGTTACAATGTAGCTGTAGTTATTTTGTTCAGAATTAAATGCCTTTATTTTAAAATTTTAGTGTTATTGCAAATTCTGATTTGCCTGACTATTATCAGGATTGTTAAAACTTGGAGGCTGGGGCTGGTTTATATCAAAGTATTTTCCTGGAGTCGATAAATCAAAGTACAACCGGGAATCTTTAGTGATGCCCCAGTCTTTTAATGAACCAGTATCCTGCAGTTTGTTGAACGCTTCTCTAAAGAGAGTATTATGTGCTTCTTCCCTATTTAATAGAAAATCAATGGTATCTCTTACACCTTTGTCATTTATCTGTCTATACAGATACTCATATACTACCTTTGCTCTCTGTTCTGCTGCAATGTTTGAAAGGATATCAGCTGCCAAATCGCCTGTTTCATTTACGTATGCTGCTGTCCAAAGCTGCCCTGATGCATTGGTTAGTGCAGGAGCCAGTCCGGTAAGAACATGTGCTTCTATATTACCAATAGTTGCATTTTTTGCATCTAAATTATGACCATTAAGTAAGTTTATTGCTGTTGCAACCATTTCCATATGGCTAAGTTCCTCTGCTGCAATATCCAAAAATAAGTCTTTAATCTCCTTATCTTTAATACGGAAGCTCTGTGATAAATATTGGAGTGCCGCTTTAAGTTCACCTTGAGGACCGCCCAGTTGTTCTTGAAGCATAGCCGCATAGTTCGGATTTGGAGCATCTACTTTCACTTCATGTAAAAGTTGCTTGTCATGTTTAAACATTATACATCTCTCCTTTTTAGTTTATTCTTTAGTCTTGCACAATGGAAATTTTTTTATTCTTGCAATATCCTCATTTAGTTTTAAGAACAAAAACTAAATGAGGATATTGCAAGAATAAAACTATATTATTTATACAACTCCTTCATAATTTTCTCGACCTCGATCAAAAATGAGAGGGGATAAGTACGGTTCGGGTATGCGCTACCAAAAATCACTCGAAACATTTCGAGTGATTTTTATTTTTCCGTTTCAGGATAATAAGAAGAATTTTGCCTAACCAAGTTATTCGATTCAAGAACCGTCATTAAATTTCCTGAAGCACATCTCCTTAACATAAAACATAAGATAGTATTATAAGCTTATGAAAGGAATAAACAATATGTATAACGTTAATAAAACGTATCCTAGTCCTTATTACGCTAATACACCAATGTATAATCCATATCCTTACTTCATTAACGGACCAATGTATAACCCGCATTTACCTAATCAATATATTCCTTTTACTAATGCAGCAGAAGAAGGTACTCCCATTAAATTGAAGGACTATGGACCAAAACCGTTTGTTATTGATATTGAAAAGGCTACTAAGCAAAACAACACTTTTCGCGCCGCTTTATGGACAGGAAACCATTTGCAGCTTACCTTAATGAGCATCAATGTTGGGGAAGACATAGGTTTGGAAATCCATCCCCACCTTGACCAATTCGTACGCATTGAACAAGGCCGAGGGCTTGTCAAAATGGGTGATAGAAAAGATAACTTGGATTTTCAAAGAAAAGTCTATGATGATTTTGCATTCATCATACCTGCTGGCAAATGGCACAATCTAATCAATACAGGCAACAAGCCGCTTAAATTGTACTCTATTTATGCACCACCTCAACATCCACAAGGTACGGTTCATAAAACTAAACAAGATGCAGAAGCTGCTGAAGCAAGTCACGTCCACTAATGTCAAAATTGACTAAAAAGTCTTTAAAAACAGCTCTCTATGGTAAAATTATATTATCATAGTAAGCTGTTTTTTACAGCTAGAAGATTTTAGACCTCAATTGCAAGTGAGAGGGGACAATCATAATTGGCTGCAGCAGCATGCTGGTTTTAGCAGCTTAATAACTAGCATAACGAGTTAAGCTAATATAAAATTTATAGTTTAAAATCCCAACGACTTCCTCCCCTAAGCAGCATATTCGGATATCCCCATGTGCCTTTAACAATCATTGGCAAAATATATGCAGCATTTTTAGCCCTATCTTTAAGAGTATTTTTCTCACATTTTTGAAAACAGGTTATTGTATTTGCAGTCATAGGATTTTTTATATTCCGAGAAGTCAATAATAATCTTGCGGCATTCCAAATCTTCCCCGGAAATATTAAATTTACATCATGAATTGCTATATGACCACCTTCAACCACTTTAGGCATCCAGTTTTTTTTAATCTTCCTTCACAGCAGGGTATCTGGCATCACCATCAACAAAAAGCAATCCTATAGGTTTATCAAATTTTTCTGCTGCATAACTTGAGGCTTCTTTTATAGGAATTATCTGACCCTGGACACCATGTTCTTGGATGTTATTCTTAAACGCAGTCCAAGTGTCTCCTCCAAGTGTTCTTTATTCCCATGCTTCTCTCCTTTTATTGCACCCTTCGCTAAAGTTATTGTCGAACGGCCTTCATCTGAGCTATTCCTGGGTCTATATCCAACACATTAGCCATAAACCTTATTGATTCTCTCCTCTTTCTTCATCACATAATTATCCTCCGTGCTATATCTTTATTCCTAAAAACCTGCTTATGTTGAATCCCATCACCAGTTTCAAATAATACAAAATTTTATTTTGTTAGCCAATTTTTGATATCATAACTTGTTAACTTATTGTTTATAGGGTAGAATAGGGTAGAATAGCTTAGAAATTCTCTTATAGTATTTAAAAATATGTACTATCAATTATATTATTAAAGGTTTGGAAAAATCTTATACACAGTACTTATTTAAGGAGAATAAATGCCTTCAATACACGAATTCACTATAATAATTACATTACTTATGCTGTTTTGTGTTTTTGCAAGCAGATTCCTAACATACTTTGGAGTTCCTGTTCTGATATTCTTTATCGGGATTGGTATGATACTCGGCTCTGAAGGAGTTTTTGGAATCCATTTCGATAATCCCAACTTAACAAGAGAAATCGGAAATATTGCTTTGTGCTTCATAATTTTTTCTGGAGGCATGGATTTGCGATGGAGGTCTGCAAAGCCTATTATTTCCAGTGGTCTTTTACTTTCAACTGTTAGTGTATTTCTGACCGCATTTTTAGTAGGAATAGTTTCTAGTTTGGTTCTTGGCATACCGCTTCTTTATGGACTTTTACTTGGTGCTATTGTATCATCAACTGATGCGGCTACGGTTTTTTCAGTATTTCGTACACAAAAATCAAGGCTTAAAAGCAAAGTAGCTTCACTTTTAGAATTTGAAAGTGGTTCTAATGACCCAATGGCTTTTATGTTAACAATTACTATGCTGGGAATAATCACAAATCCACAGGATGGTATATTAAATTATGCTTTGTTATTCCTAAAACAGTTCGGTTTTGGCACAATTATTGGTATCACATTGGGCTTTGTTACGGTACAAATATTAAATCGTATGCGTTTGAGTGTAGAGGGTATGTATCTTATTGTAGGCATATCTCTTTTGCTGTTCACATATTCTATTACTTCACTTGTCGGAGGTAATAGTTTTTTGGCAGTCTATATCGCTGGGTTTATAATTGGAAACGCAAGTTTTATACGGAAAACGCGTCTCGTACGTTTCTTTGAAGGTCAGTCATGGCTTGCACAGATAATACTGTTTGTGACTTTGGGACTTCAGGTGTTCCCAAGCCGCTTGGTTCCGGTTGCGATAAGCGGTATAATTATTTCACTTATACTAATATTTATTATCAGACCTATTGTGGTAATTCCTGTACTATCACTATTCAAAATACCGTTTAAAGAGCAATTATTCATTAGTCTTGTTGGTTTTCGTGGAGCAGCTTCAATAGTTTTTGCAACCTATCCACTTACGGCAGGATTACCGTTTGCTTCTGAAATTTTTGATATAGTATTTTTTATTGCACTATCTACCGTTTTATTTCAGGGCATTAGTTTAAAGCCTTTTGCTAAGCATTTAGGAGTTCTTGAAAAAGAAGATAATAGACCAGTTATGCAGACTTTCAGTCAATATATGGATGAACTTAATGATATGCCAATACTTGGAGTATATGTTCTTAATGATTCCCCGGCTATTGGTAAAAAAATATCGGAATTAGAATTACCCCAACATGTAAGAATTGTTGCAATAAGGCAAGCAGGCCACTATATAACACCAAAAGGTCAAACTGTAGTTAATGCTGGTGACAGGATGCTGTTAACATCCCTTGAAGAGTATAATTTGAGTGAGATTTGTGAGAAATTTAAATTTGAATCTTAATATACTCAATTAGGGTGTCATTGGGTGTCATTGGTCGAGTAAGCTAGGTGCATCACTGCACCTGCTTCTCACAGAACCGGACGTGCCCTATTAAGGCATCCGGCTCTTCATAAC
>NZ_JAWLCK010000080.1:0-13189 GCF_041687175.1 Lutispora sp. | reverse complement strand
CGCATTTGCTTGATTGAGCATACGAGGAGAAATCAAGTGGAATCAACCAATGTTCACCGATCATGGAACTTTCATTATTGCCTTTAGCATTGCTAAGGGACACATATCTGTGGCACCTGAATCAGTAGCCATTAAGCATTTTGAAAAGGAAATTGAGGAAGCTGGATATTCCCACACAAAGAAGTTGTTTAGAATCAAATGGACCGATAAAGTGGATTATGATCTGTTGCGAGAAATCGTTGCATATAACATTGAGAGCAAAAAAGATATGGTAAAATTCTGGAGATAAGGGATGTGTTTAGCTGAGAGATGTGAGTGTGGTGATGAGGTAACTATGATAATCCGAAAATATAGACCAAGTGACTGTGCTTCAATGGCGAAGCTGTTTTATGATACTGTACATACAATTAATGCTAAGGATTACACAGAGGAGCAGTTGAACGCATGGGCAACAGGAAGTGTTGATCTGGAAGCTTGGAATAGATCTTTTTTAGAACATTATACATTAGTCGCAGAAATAAACGGAGAAATCGTAGGATTCGCAGACATGGATAATACAGGCTATCTGGACAAGCTTTATGTTCATAAAGATTTTCAGCGCAGGGGTATTGCTTCAGCTATGGTGAAAGAATTAGAACGATGTGCACGAAAAACAGGTATGTTTAACTTTACAACGTATGCTTCAATTACTGCCAGGCCCTTTTTTGAAAAACAAGGTTATACAGTCGAAGCAGAAAATAAAGTTATCCGAAACGGCATTACATTGGTGAATTATAAAATGGTTAAGAAATGTAAATTCCATGCTTTTAAAAACGTACTTACATTTTAATAAGCTCTATGATAGACTAGGTGAGGATGATTTATAAAGGAGTAACGACTTGATGAAATCAATACTGAAATATGTAAAAAAAGAGATAGTGCTATGTATATCTTTATTACTGGCTCTTATATCCATGGTATTTGTGCCATTGGACAATAATTATATCAGCTATATAGATTTCCACACGTTAACCATCCTGCTAAGTTTGATGCTCGTTATGGCCGGGCTAAGAAGCCTAGGCATATTTTCGATGATAGGGAGCTGGATGTTGGGAAAGACGAGTAATGTGCGAAGCTTATCAATAGTCCTGGTGTTGCTATGTTTTGGATTCAGTATGTTTATTACCAACGATGTTGCACTCATCACATTTGTGCCATTTGCCATTGATGTGCTTGTGATGGCTGGCCTGGAGAATTATCTGATTCGGGTTATTGTGTTACAGACCATTGCTGGCAATTTGGGCAGCATGCTCACACCAATAGGCAATCCGCAGAATTTATATCTGTACTCCGTAAGTGGAATGAGTCTGGGCAATTTTATTTCATTGATGCTGCCTTATACTCTGCTTTCGTTTATCGGACTATTAGTTGCTTGTGTAATACTAATCGAAAGGAAAGCTGTTGCCGTGAAGGTGCAATCCCATCGTACTCTTACAGCAAAGGAAAAAGGGAAAGCTATTGTTTACCTCTTGCTCTTCTTGTTTGCCTTGACAAGTGTAACTCACATAATTTCAGTTTATATAGTAGGAGCAGTGATTCTGGTAGTGGTTTTTCTTATAGATCGAGGAATGCTGCGCAAGCCTGATTATGCTTTATTGCTCACCTTCATTTTTTTATTTGTATTTATAGGCAATATGAAGCGTATTCCGGAAATCAATCTTTGGCTGAATAGCGTTATATATGGACACGAACTGCTTACATCAGTGTTTGCTAGTCAGGTTATCAGCAATGTTCCTGCTGCTATCCTCCTTTCTGGCTTTACGGATAATATACCAACACTGATTGTAGGCACTAACTTAGGTGGCCTTGGAACAATCATTGCTTCTATGGCAAGTCTGATTTCTTTCAAATATTATGGTACGACAGCAGGTAAGCGAAATATGGCTTATCTCAGTGTATTTACTTTGCTCAATATAATTTTCTTGGCAATGTTGCTGATTTTATATTATCTTATCTAAATGAAATCATATGCATCAACTCGAGCCATAATAAGAATTTACATCATTGACATTGATATTGCGTAAAGGTGTATAGTTGATACAAGTCTTTTACAAATTACAGAAGAGAAAGTGGATTGGGTGTATGATGTCTTGGGATAATCTGATTAAGGATTTGAAACATCCATATTATCTTATGAGAATAACTGCTGCACAACTGCTATGCAACTTATCAAAAAGTTACAGCGTAGATAGAATCCTTCATGATTATCGTTATTTATTTGAATTAGCGATGGATATAAACAAAGAAGTAGCAAGAGCTTGCATTCAATCAATGTGGAAGATAGCTGTTAAAGGCAGGCAGCATGAAGAATTGCTAACAGAAGCAAGTATGTTAATTAGAATTGAGAAAAATAAAAAGTATAGAAAGAAATATAAAGAAATATTAGCTAATAGGTGCCAGTCACCGAAGTTAACCAGTTATTAATAACATGTTACTAGAACACCCCAATTCATGTTTAATGCGTTGTGCTGATAGAATAGGTATGTTTTTATCCCCTCTGACGATGAGTTAGAGGGGATTTTTTAGTATATTCAAGCTTGTCACTCATTGTAATTTAAGGAATATATTATTACTGGAACAAGCTTGTTATATTTTTATGAAAGGAAGTGTGTGAATGGCAATAATCAATGTAACACCCCTTACGGATATTACAGCTCTAATAGCTTCTGATAATGTGAATGCAGGAGATGTACTTCTTTTAGAGGAAGGCATATATTTTCAAACTGTAAATATTCTGAAGGAGCATATTCGAATTGCAGCTAAGGGGCCAGGAGTCATCTTCGATGGTAAAAGCACCTTTTTTACAGCCTTTACACTATCAAACGTAGTTGGAGTTGGAATAGAAGGAATTAACATAAGAAATTATCGATTTGAAAATATAATAATTCGATCTGGATCTGACAATAGAATCATAAATAACACAATAATCAGTGATCCGCTGTCTGATGGCATAGAAATAGAGGCAGTGGCATAAGTTTGATTGGCAGCAATAATCTAGCGTTGGATAATATACTTATAGATAATGGGCAAGGAATAGTAATGTTTGATGGAAGCGATTCTGTGGCTATTGGAAATATGATTAAAAGTTCCAAAACATTTAAGACCAAGCCAAGAATTTGTTCTGGATATTTATAAGAAAGAATTAGAAGCACTTATACAAGAATTAATAAAAATAGAAGCTGCAGATTTTATAGATAAATAAATTTTTAGTATTTAATGTTAATATAATTACCAAGCCTTAACTGAGGTCTATGGCTTATTTTTTTTGTGTGTCTTCCAATTTTACTCTTCTTTTCCGAATAAACCATAAAAGAATAATCTTAATATTCCCCTTTTGTATTCAGGGCTCGTTCTAAGATAATCTGACCGCTCAACAATTGAAACTGAGGAAAGAAGATATGCAAGAATAGCATCAGTTGGAATGCTTTTGTCGATAGCTCCTTCCTGTTTACCCAACTCAATAAATTTTTTGTAAACTGAAATTGCTTTTGAGTTTGTAGCTTCCTTATATACCTGTTGTAAGGTTTTATCCTGCCATGCATATTCGCTGAAAGCTGAGCGACTCAACTCAGCTGTGGCTTTATTTTTACTATCTATAATAAGCTTAAGTTTTTCAGAAAATGGAATATCTCTTTCTAATATTTCATCATATTCTTTGATTGCTTTATCTAAATAAGAAGCGAGCACTTCCTTTGCTAGATTGTTTTTATCACCAAAATAGTTATATATAGAAACCTGCGAAACTTTAGCCTTTGCAGCTATTTCGCTGATACTAACATTGCTTATGCCTCGTGCAGAGAATAGTTCCCAAGCGGCGTTTAAGATTGAATCCTTCTTGAGTTTTGTTCTTTTTTCATATCCATTCATGTTTATCACCCAGTTTCAATTATAACATAGTTTTGAAATATAATAAATAATATTTCAAAAAACGTTGACAATAATACTTTATCCATATATTATGAAATATAAGGGTAAATATTTCAAAACTTTTTCGGTAAATGTTTATTAGACAAAGGTGGAAATAGGCGTACTGAGAGATTGAACTAATATATGAAAGAAATGGGGAGATATGTAATGAATCAATATGTTTTAACTTTTGATAAAATTCATAAGTCAGATCTCATGGCGGTTGGGGGCAAGGGTGTAAACCTTGGAGAAATTTCAAGAATTGATGGAATACGAGTACCGGATGGCTTTTGTGTAACAACGGAGGCTTATAGAAAAACTATTGAAAACAATGCTGAATTGGAAGTGTTAATTGAAAAGCTGATAAAATTAAAATCCGAGGACAGAGAGCAGATTTCAGAAATAAGCAAGAATATACGTTCCATTATTGAAAAGCTTGAAATAGATAGAAATATTTATAATGAAATAACAGGGATATTATCAATATACGGTATTGATGATGCCTATGCTATACGTTCAAGTGCCACTGCAGAAGATTTACCACATGCATCTTTTGCTGGACAGCAGGACACTTATTTAAATATAAGAGGCAAGAATGAGATTATAAGACATATAATGAAATGCTGGGCATCGCTCTTTACCGATCGCGCAGTAACATATCGAATACAAAATGGTTTTGACCACAGGAAAGTATTATTATCTGTTGTTGTGCAAAAGATGGTAATGTCTGAAGCTTCAGGAATTATGTTTACAGCAGATCCAATGACCTCTGACAGAAAGACACTTAGCATTGATGCAGGATTTGGACTTGGTGAAGCATTAGTTTCTGGATTGGTAAACCCAGATATCTACAAGGTTGTAGATGGAAAAATTACTAAGAAAAGTATTGGGACAAAGGAGATGGAAATCAGGACTGACATAAATGGCGGCATTCAAGAGGCAAAGGTTGAAAAAGAAAGACAGCAAATACAAGTGCTGACTGATGAACAGATACAAATGCTTGCAGGCATAGGAAAGAAAATTGAAGTTTATTTTGGCTATCCCCAAGATATAGAATGGTGTTTTGCTAATAACCAGTTTTATATTGTTCAGAGCCGTCCTATTACCACCTTATTTCCTTTGCCGAGGACAACAGAATCCAATAAACCACGTATCTATATGTCAATCGGGCATACGCAAATGATGACTGACGCTATTAAGCCACTAGGCATGTCGTTTTTTGAAATGATTTCTGATGTCTCTCTGGATAAGATTGGCGGTCGGCTATATGCCGATATTACCCACGACCTTTCCTCGCCTATAGGACGCCGCCGTTTGGTGATGGCTAGCGGAAAGCAGGACCCATTAATCCAGAGTTCAATAAAGAACCTAATCAAGAACAGGAAATTTGTGGAATCTCTTCCCAAGGGGAAAAGAAATGTGCAAGGAGGGATTTTTACCTTAAGTTCTCTTCTTGAGGCAATCAAAGTTTATAGAAAAAACGACCCTGCAATTATTAAGGAATTAACTAATCAATTTGAAAATGAAATTAGGGAAATAGAGCAACAACTTGCTAAACTTTCCGGTGATCAGGTCTTTGAGTTCATTGAAAGAGATCGTGATCAACTACTAGCTATGGCATATAATCCTAAGATGCTAGGGGCGATCATTGCAGCAATAATGGTAAACGATAACTTAAACAAGCAAATTGAGAAGTTGCTGGGTGAGAAGAATGTGGGGGATATCCTTACCAAGTCCTTAGAACATAATGTTACGACCAAAATGGGGTTTGCTTTATGTGATCTGGCAGATATGATCCGTCAGTACCCAAAAGTCGTAGAATATATTTCACAGAGTCCTGATGATGAAAATTTTTTTGCAGAATTGGTAGAGCTTCCGGGAGGAAAAGAAACAAGTGAGGCGTTTAAAACATTTTTAAATAAACATGGGATGCGTTGCCCCGGTGAGATTGATATTACTAGAGCACGCTTTGAGGAAAAGCCAACACAGCTGCTTCCGATCATTCTTAATAATATTCGTGTTTTGAAGGCGGGTGAGCATAAAGTTAGGTTCCAGGCGGGAAGGCAGGAAGCAAAGGATAAGGCAGAGAGTATTATTCGCCGTTTAACGGATTTGCCAGGGGGCAGTAAGAAGGGGAAAAAGATTAGCAAGAATATTAGCTTGCTTCGGAACTTTATCGGCTGCCGTGAAGATCCCAAATATTATATTATTCGTCGATATTGGGTTTATAAAAAAGCACTGTTGAAAGAAGCACGTAAGTTAGTCGAAAATGGTATTATAAAAGATGTTGAAGATATATTCTATTTGTATTTGCCTGAACTTCGAGAAGTGGTAAGGACCAGTAAATTGGACTACTCACTGATTGAAAAAAGAAAAGAGGATTATCGACATTATGAAAAGCTTACTCCGCCTCGAGTATTTACTTCTGAGGGCTTTGTTCCACCCACTAGCTTCGGGGTAGGGCAAATTCCTGAAGGAGCAATTTCCGGGATCCCCGTTTCATCTGGTATAGTGGAAGGCCGCGCCAGGGTAGTCTTATCGGTGGATGAAGCTAAGGTGGAAGAAGGAGATATTCTGGTGACTAAGTTTACTGACCCTAGCTGGACACCGCTGTTTGTCACGATTAAAGGATTAGTTACGGAAGTAGGAGGTTTCACGACCCATGGGGCTGTGATTACAAGAGAATACGGACTTCCAGGAGTAGTAGGTGTTGAAAATGCAACAAAATTAATAAAAAATGGACAACGAATTCGTGTAAACGGAACAGAAGGATATATAGAAGTATTGTAACGGGGAAGATACAGTCGGTTTGTTTTCATTTTTAGCTTTAATGCCTACACTTATAATGAACGGTAGTTATTAAATTTAGGGAAAATAATATATGGGAGGTTTTACAGATGACAATTTCATTTCAAATCAAAAGTACTATTGATTCACGGCGCTCGGTACGCAGTTATAAAATGACTGGTGTTGAAAAGGATGTGATGGATGAGATAAAAGACTATGCAAAGTCAATATATGTTCCATTTGATCACAATGTCGAGATAAAATTTTTCAAATCCAATCAAACAAAAGCACTTTATACAATAATGAAATCTCCTCCTGATAACGTGGCATTTATGGCAGAAACTGATATTATCTCAATCAGCAAGGTCGGTTTTATAGGAGAGCTGCTTATTCTTTTTGCGGTAAGTAAAGGTCTTTCAACCTGTTGGTACGGTCATTATAAACTATCTGAGTTGGAGAGACTGATGCCTCATTTACAAACACCTGAACAGATTAAGGAATCAAACATGGGCTATGGATACGCAAAAGGAGTAACCACCGGTCGAAGAGCAATTTGTATCTCGCCGCTTGGTTATCACGAAAGCGGTGGATTGAGGTTGATAGATAGATTTCAAAATAAGCAGATAAGTTTTAAACGAAAAGAAATTAAAGAGTTGCTTGTAAATCCTGATGACTATGAAAAGCTTTCTGATGATGTTATATATGCTCTGGATCTGGGTAGAAAAGCGCCATCAGCTGGAAACGCGCAAATGTGGAGATTTGCTTTTGATGAAACTTATAGAACAATTAATGTTGCTATGCCAGAGGGATATCGCCATTTGAAATGGGAACATCCAAACGTCGATATAGGTATTTGCGCCTGTCATATTTGGCTTGGCTTAATTGACAAAGGATATAACCCTAAAATAACAGTTCATGAAGAATCTAATAGAGCAGTTTGGAGGATTTCAATATAATTTTCAATTTTTAACGAATAAGAGCTGCCTGATGACTATAAACCAGTAATAATCAACTGTTAGAGAGTTTATTCTATAGTTTAACAACTGATGGTATGAGTAAATTTAAAGGATTTACTCGGAAATTATAATAATAATTAGAAAAAAACTATTGTATTAATAAAAGCTGGGTGTTATAATGTAAACGAAAATGATAATCATTCTCAATAATAATTTAAATTAATACCTTTTTACAGATTTAACTTTGGCATCATAATGTAAATTGATAAAAACGGAGTGATATAATGAGCAACAGCGAATCAATGGAAATGTATTTAGAAACGATTCATTTATTAGAGAATAGTCATGGTCATGCTCATGGTTCAGAGATTGCAAGGTATCTAGGGGTATCAAAAGCAAGTGTATCAAAGGCAATGAATATTTTAAAAGACAAGGGGTTGGTGAATAAAGAAACCTATGGAACTATTACATTAACAAAAGAGGGTAAAGAGCTCTCAAGGCAAATATATAATAATCATAAATTAATAGAGCAATTTCTCAAACATTCTCTGAAGTTAACGGATAAAGAAGCAGATGAAAATGCATGCAGAATGGAACATGTGATCAGTGATGCTATGCTGGAGGCTATTAAAACATACTTACATGAAAAAAAAGAGTATTAATAGAGAACATAAGTTTTGGAGGTATATATGGAAAATATTATTAGAAGTAGATCTATGGCTATAGTTTTAAATAAAACAGAAGGATCGGATGCACCAGTGAGAAACTTAGCACAGGGAAAGACTAATACAGAATATATAATAAAGGATATAAATACAAATGATGAAGAACTTAAGAACTTTTTGTTTACATTAGGCTGTTACGAAGGAGAATCAGTGACTATTATATCTGTACTTGCTGAGAATTATATCATCTCTGTAAAAGATGCAAGGTATAGCATTGATAAAGAACTGGCTGAAGCTATTATCATATAGCTTTTTATTTGCCATAAAAGTTAACCAAGGTTAACTTTACATATATTTAATCGAGTAATAGGATTTAATACTTATAAAAGTTGCCGGAGATTACACTTCGAAAAACAGGAGGTAATATTCATGAATGTGGATAAAGATATGAAAGTTGCGTTAACAGGAAACCCAAATAGTGGGAAAACAACATTATTCAATGCATTAACTGGGAGATTAGAGCGTGTTGGTAACTGGGCTGGTGTAACCATTGAGAAAAAGGAAGGGGAGATCAAAAAAAGTCTTAATAAATCAGGTGTGCAAATTACAGTTGTAGACCTTCCAGGAGCGTATTCAATGTCTCCATTCACATCTGAGGAAAGCATTACTAGTGATTATGTAAAAAATGAAAATCCAGATGTTATTATAAATATTGTTGATGCTACTAACCTTAGCAGAAGCTTATTCTTTACGACTCAACTTCTTGAATTAGGTATACCTGTTGTTGTTGCCTTAAATAAGAGCGACTTGACTAAGAAGAAAAAGACAACAATAAATGTGGATGAATTATCTAAACTGCTAGTATGTCCCGTAATTGAAACAGTATCAACAAAAAAAGGGAGCGATAATGGTTTAGAAGAGCTTGTCTTAAAAGCAGTAGAAGTGAAGGGTAAGACTCAAATTGCTCCCTTTGATAGTGAAGGGATAGATATGACAGACAAAGTCTCGGTTGAAGCTTTTGATAAGAAACGATATGAATTTGTCAAAGAAGTTGTCTCAAAAGTGGAGCAAAGACAAATAAGCAGTATTAAACAAACAAAGCAGGATTCAGTAGATAGAATATTAGCTCATAAGTGGTTAGGTATTCCTATTTTTGCAGTCATTATGTGGGCGGTTTTCTCAATTTCACAAACTCATGTAGGTCCATTTTTTGCAGATATGCTTGTCGGTTGGATTGATTTGTTTTATGTTTGGGTAGAAGGACTAATAGGAGAAGGAACATCACCTGTATTAGCTTCGATTTTGCTAGATGGTATCATTGGCGGAGTTGGGGCTGTTGTTGGTTTCTTACCACTTATCATGGTATTGTTTTTCCTATTGGCATTGCTGGAAGACTGTGGTTATATGGCTCGTGTTGCTGTAGTCATGGATCGTTTTTTAAAAAAAGTTGGATTATCAGGAAAGTCAATTATTCCAATGGTTATAGGCACTGGTTGTGCTATTCCAGGGGTTATGGCTACAAGAACAATTAAAAATGAAAGACAAAGAAGAACGACTGCAATGTTAACACCTTTTATGCCATGTGGGGCAAAGCTTCCGGTTATTGCTTTATTTGCTGGTGCATTCTTTGATGGTGCAGCATGGGTAGGGACTTCTATGTATTTTGTAGGTATTGCCATTATAATTTTAGGAGCTTTATTGGTAGTGAGAATAACCGGTGAAAAGCACGCAAGATCATTCTTCATAATGGAATTACCTGAATATAGATTTCCAAGTATTAAGAGAGCTACTATTTCCATGTTTTCAAGAGCAAAAGCGTTTATTGTCAAAGCTGGTACAATTATTCTACTTTGTAATACAGCAGTGCATATCATGCAAACATTCAACTGGAAGTTTCAAGTTGTTGCTGAAGGAGCAGAGCATACAAGTATTTTAGCAAGTATAGCATCACCATTCGCGATTCTGTTAATACCATTAGGCTTTGGTGCATGGCAATTAGCAGCTGCAGCAATTACAGGTTTTATCGCAAAGGAGAATGTAGTTGGCACATTGGCAGTTGTATATGGAATAACAAACTTTATTGATACTGAAGAACTAGTTCTTGTATCAAGCGGATCAGATGTTGCAAGCATTATTGGGCTAACCTCTGTAGCAGCATTAGCATACTTAATGTTTAATTTGTTTACACCTCCTTGCTTTGCTGCAATTGGTGCCATGAACTCTGAAATGGAGAATAAAAAATGGTTATGGGGTGGTATTGCATTTCAATTTAGCATGGGATATGTAGTATCATTTATTACTTACCAAGTAGGAACCTTGATAACAACAGGTGCTGTAGGTATAGGATTTGTACCCGGGTTAGTTGTTGTGTCAGCGATGATTGGTTGTGTTATATATCTTGTGAGAAAAGGTAATGAAAAAGCAAAAAGAAAATTAGCATTAAGTGTTTAGGAGGAAATTATGGAAAATATTATTATAGCCCTGGTTTTAATATCAATAGTGAGCGCTTCTGTTGCAAAGGTTATTATAGAAAAGAAAAAAGGCGTTAAGTGTATTGGATGTCCATCTGGTGGAGCATGCAAATCCAATTGTAATTGCAGTACATCCGAGCGGCATATTGAATAAACTATAAATAAAAAAAGATGATTTTGTGTCAATCAAAAATCATCTTTTTTTATTTATAGGAAAGTATAAATTTCCTTAGCGTTAACTTTCCGTAATGAATTTTAAGAAAGGCTTCCTTGATTGTTAAAATGCTTTCAATGGAAGCCTTTTTTATTTATAGAAAATGTAAGTGTGAGACTTCTGTAATCTTTTATCATCTGAACTCAAGTCCTGAGTACGAAGGAAAAGAAGAAAAAGCAGAGGCGGGTATTATAAAAATGTTTAAATGTATACTGATGAATTTATAAAATTATATAAATAACCTTTGTTGAATTACTTAAATAATGGATATATATTATAATTAAAGAAAGCTATGATGGATGAGTTTATCTGATTCCCTCAAAGCATAAAAGATGGACTACCTATAAACGGTCAATTTTGCAGATAGCTGCAACCTTAATCTGTAGGTCAAAGATTAAGAAATATAATTGAACTGAGGGGGTAAAAAATGAAAATTGATGATTTTGTATTAGAAAACTGGTTAAACCCTGCCTGTGATAGTGAAAAGAATAAAATATATCTAGGAGGAAGCTGTGTTCTTCCAATGACAGTAAAAGAATTATTCGAATTAACTGGAGAAAGCCTGGAGGATTTCATGGAAGAACTAAAGCACATGAATCTGGGCTACGGCAATTTTGAAGGAACACCGAGAACCCGCAAGGCAGTGGCAAATCTCTACAAGGGAGTTGCTCCGGAAGAAGTTATTTTAGTGCATGGTGGCACAGGTGCAAATAACACAGTAGTATTTACATTAATAGAAGAAACCGACAATGTAATATCAATCATGCCAAACTACCAACAATTCTATTCAATTCCTAAATCAATAGGTGCTGAAGTTCGCCAAATTCACCTTAAGCCTGAAGCAGGATACAAACTGAATATTGATGAAGTAAGAAAGGCTGTAGATGATAACACTAAAGCTATACTTTTCACAAATCCAAATAACCCTACAGGCTCTCTTCTGGAATTAGAAGAGATGAAAGAAATAGTGGAAATGGCAAAATCTGTAGATGCATGGGTTATCTGTGACGAAATGTATAGAGGCCTTAAGGAAGAGTATATGCCTTCATTTGCAGATATCTACGATAAAGCAATAGTTACTTGCAGTTCATCTAAGATTTATTCTATGGCAGGAACAAGAGTAGGCTGGATTATATGCCACGATCCCGAAACAAGAAAAGAACTATTCAATCGCAGGTCGTATGATTCTATTTGTGGCGGTGTCTTTGATGAATGGATTTTTGCAATCGCCCTTGAACATGTGGATAAAATCTATGCAAGAAGCAGAAAAATCATAAGTGAAAATAAGGCGAAAGTTGATAAATGGTTAGATGGACATAAATATCTCCATCAATATGCTGATTCATATGGTACTACATATCTGATACACTACGATTTAGATGTAGATGCAGAAAAATTCTGCAATGACTTGCTCGATCAAAAAGGAGTTTTGGTATGTCATGGTGATTGCTTCTTTATACCACACACATTCCGCTTGTCGCTTTCACATGCTACTGAACTTGAAGAAGGCATGAAACTCATTGATGAATATATAGAAGAATTAGTTGCTCAGGGAAAAGCTATTTAAAGGGGGATTAATATGGCAGACAGAGTAATCAGAAGGTTAACCAGTGATGATATGCCTGCGTATATAGATATTTATCTTGATGCTTACCCTGCAGGTAAAAACTTATCAGAGGAATGCTATAACAAATATTTCAATCGCAACCTGCAATCTTTGCGGGAATACGAACATGTTAACTTCTACGCACTTTTTCAAGATGGAGTATTAATAGCCATAATGAAATTAATAGATTTCGATATAAACCTCTTCGGCGAAATGAAAAAGGCAACAGGACTGATGTCTTTGGCAGTGCATCCTTTGCATAAGAAAAAAGGAGCGGCTAAAGAAATGGTAAAGTTCTTTGAAAAATATACTATGGAATCAGGTGCTGTAGTCTCCATGTTATTGCCATTCAGGGTGGATTACTACCGCAAAATGGGATATGGATATGGCACTAAGCTTGACGAATATAGAATACCAACAGTGCAGCTGCCTATTTGTAAAGACATATCAAAGCTTAGACTTATAAAAAAAGATGAGATTGAAAAAGTTCTTTCATGCCATTCAGCTTTTGTGAAAAAGTACCATGGAGCTGTTGAAAAATTCGA
>NZ_JAWLCK010000079.1:0-13539 GCF_041687175.1 Lutispora sp. | reverse complement strand
TTGAGAAAATTTTGATTAAAGGTGCAGGAGAGAATGGAATGCACCACTGATAACCTATATAAAAGCCTGACAAAATAATAATTGCCAGGCTTTTTCATGAAAAATTATAAATTATTTAATCTTTGGGAAGGATTTTATATTTTTATGTCTAATATATATGATATTAACTTGTATAGACATGTATACAAGAGGAGGTGAAAGCTTGCTGGATAAGAACGATCCTGTACCTTTATATATACAGCTGCAGAGAATTCTGAAAGAAGAGATACTAAAGGGAAAATATGAAGAAGGGCAAATGATACCTTCAGAAACCCAGCTTTCCTCTAAATATGGTATAACCAGGGCAACTGTACGAAAAGCTATATCTATACTAGCCAATGAAGGTTATCTTCATCAGGTCCATGGAAAGGGTACTTTTGTATGCTTTAAGCAGATGAAATACAATGTATGGAATTTTGGAGGCTTCACAGATTATCTGAAAAGTAAAAACGAAACTCCTATATCAAAGCTGATAAGCATGCAAAGGACAATGATTGATAATCGTGAGTACCTGGAGATAAAAAGGGCTAGAGGTGTGAAGAAGGATAATGATAAGCCTTTATTTCTTACCATAGATACCTCTTTGATTCCTGTGGAATTGTTCCCAGGTATAGATAATTACGACTTTAAAGTAGAATCCTTATATCACATTATGAGAACAAAATATAATATCCATCCTAAAAGGGCAATGTTGAAGTTATCAGCAGTTAAGAGCGATAAAATGGCAAAGGATGTTTTTGCCTTGGATAGACCAATGCCTCTGCTAATGGCCCAAGGGAATGTATATGATCTCAATAATGTGGAGGTAGAGAGGGTAAAAGTAATATACGGTCCCAAGATGGACTTCAATATTGTAGCCAATATGGAAACTTATATACCATAATAATGAGAATATAAATTATGAATGGAGGAGCTTTAAATTGAGTATTAGGAAAACTATTAAAAGCATCATAGCTGCAATTTTGGTATTGAGTATGATGCTGGCATTAACAGCTTGTGGAGGAAACAATCAAAACAGCAATCAGGGCAACAACGACTCTGAAGATGCTAAAACCAGACTTGTGGTAGTTAACTGGAAGGATTACGGATCAGATGATCAGAAGGTTATTGAATATTTTGAGCAGCAATACAACTGTGAAATAATTCATGAGTACATGGCTTCTGAAGAGGAATTGTTGACTAAGTTAAGAACCGGTGGAGTAGGAAAACTGGATGTAGTATTGCCCAATGCTTCAATATTGCCTGTGGCTATACAGGAAGGGCTTCTTGAAGAAGTTGATACATCCAAGCTTGAGAACTACCAGTATATATTTGATAAGTTCATGACATTGCCTGAAAACAAAAAGGATGACAAGATATATGCAGTACCCTGGGTATGGGGTTCCACAGCTATTGCTTACAATAGCGAGCTAGTTGATGAAGAAATAGATTCCATACATGTTCTTTGGGATGAAAAATACAAAGGTATGATAGCATTCAGAGACGACTTTAATGATGCAGTTATGACAGCAGCAATAGCCTTAGGCCAGGATCCAAGCAATCCATCTGATTTAGACGCTATAAAACAAAAGCTAATTGAGCAGAAACCATTGAACAGAACATATTGGAAAACAGGGGATGAATGGTCCAAGCTATTTGCCAACAAGCAGATTGCAGTTGGTATGATGTGGAGTGGACAGGCGGCCAGCATGAAGCAGGCTGGAGAGCCCATAGAATATGTGGTTCCAAAAGAAGGGGCCATAGGCTGGGTTGATTATTGGGGAATAGTAAAAGATGCTCCAAATAAAGAATTGGCATATAAATTTGTAGACTATATGATCAGCAAGGAATTCCAGGAACAATGGGTAAGAGCCGGAGGTCCTGCTCCTGTAAATTCAGAAGCTGTTAATGCCCTTGATGAAAAGACAATAGAGGAAATGAATCTTGGAGAAGAGAGCTTGAATAAACTTTACTTCATAGCATATCACGGTGAAGATGTAAAGAAACAATGGAACGAGCTTTGGCAGGAAGTTAAGGCTCAATAAGAATCTTGGGGCTGCTTGGACAAGCAGCCTCGTTATCATTAATAGAACACAACACAAAGGAGGTTAGTCCTTGAAGAAGAAAGTGCTCTTAATGAGTCCGGCAATGTTTATACTATTTGCTTTCGCAATTGTGCCTTTGTTCATTATGCTATACTATAGCTTTATGAGTGACGGTGCGGTGGCAAAGTTTACTTTGGACAATTATATTAACTTTTTCAGCAAGGGCTTTTATTTGAAGCTTACCTGGAAAACTATAAAGATGAGTATTGTAGTGACCCTGATATGCATAGTTATAGCCTATCCCATGGCCTATATTATGGCCAAGGTCATAAACAAGGGAAAAAACCTGCTGTTGCTTTTGATCATAATACCCTTTTGGACCAGCCAGCTTGTAAGAGCATATTCATGGCTGGTATTTCTGAGAGATGGTGGAGTATTGGCACAGTTTCTTAACAAAATTGGACTGATAACTACTACAGATATGGGTATATTGTTTACAAGCAAGGCCGCTATAATTGCCTTGGTTCATATATTCTTCCCATATATGGTAATAACCATATATATGTCTCTGGAGAAGCTGGACAATTCAATTATAGATGCATCAAAGAGCCTGGGAGCTAAACCTATAGAGACTTTTAGAAGAGTAATACTGCCTTTAAGCAGTCCGGGAATAATAACAGGAGCCATTCTGGTTTTTGTTCCATGTTTGGGCAGCTTTGTTGAACCAAGGATATTGGGAGGAGTCAACGGTTCTGTAATTGGAACTGTTATTGAAGATCAATTCTTTGAGATATATGGCTGGAACTTCGGTGCAGCCATAGCCTTCATATTGCTTGCCATGGTTTTGTTATCCATGGGAGGCATGTCATTACTACTAAACACTGAAAAAACCCGCTCTAAGTCACCTGCCTCATAAGGTGTGCACTAAAGGGAGGTTAAGTTCAGTATGGACTCGACTGACATCCAGTTGAGGATAACCTCTCACTGGATGAGGTCTCGTTCAACAAGGAGGAGTAACATATTGAAAAAGATATTTAGCTGGTTTTACACCGCTGTTATGTTCATATTCTTATATGCACCCATAGCAGTTCTTATGGCAATGGCCTTTAATGAATCTCAGTACAATGCATTGCCATTCAAATTCAGTATGAGATGGTTTGAAGCTTTGTCCAAAAATACAAAGCTGCTTGATGCAACTATGAACAGCATATATCTGGCAGCAATCACAGGAGTCATATGTGTAGTATTGGCTACCGCATTGATGCTGGGCAATAGAGAAACAAGTTCTAAGATAAAGGCTTTAGTAAACTCTACAGTAGTGCTGCCTCTTACTATTCCATGGATTATCATGGGATTGTCCCTGCTGCTGCTTTTGAGAGCTTTAGGCTTGGATAGAAATTTTGTTATGCTGCTCATAGGTCATGTAGTCATATCCTTACCTTATGCGGTTCTGATAATAAGCGCCAGAATGCAGGATATGGATAAATCAATAGAAGAGGCTTCCTATAGCCTGGGAGCCAATGAGTGGACCACATTCTACAGAATTATTTTTCCTATGATATCTCCTGCTATGTTGGCAGGCGGCTTCATGGCTTTTATGGTTTCCTTTGACAACTTTGTATTGTCGTACTTTCTAATACCTACAGGAACTACTACTTTACCCATTGAGATATATTCGTCCATTAAGTTTGGCTTTACTCCCGAAATAAATGCAATATCAACTATAATTCTTGTTTTGTCATTAACGATAATAAGCATAATTGCGGCAATAATGGGTTCTTCATTAAAGAACCTTATTAGATAGAGATAGGAGGAGTATAATGGCTTTTCTTTCCATTAAGAATCTTACAAAAAAATATGACGGTATAACAGTTTTAGATAATATAAGCCTTGATATAGAAAAGGGAAGTTTTCTATCCCTTCTTGGACCTTCTGGTTGCGGTAAGACAACTACTTTAAGATTGTTGGCAGGCTTTGAAAAATGCGATGGAGGGACTATAGAAGTAAATGGCAAGATAATCAATGATATACCCGTTTATAATAGGAATTTTGGCATGGTTTTTCAAAGTTATGCCCTTTTCCCCCACATGACAGTGGAACAAAACATAGCCTATGGTCTTGAGCAGAGAAAGATGAGTAAAAAAGACATCAAAGAAGAGGTAGCAAAGGCCATAGAAATGGTAAAACTTACAGGTTTTGAAAAAAGAAAGCCTAAGCAGATGTCCGGTGGACAGCAGCAAAGGGTGGCATTAGCCAGAGCCTTGGTCATAAAGCCGGATTTACTGTTGTTGGATGAGAGCCTGAGCGCACTGGATAAAAAACTAAGGGTTGAAATGCAAGTAGAGCTGAGGCAGATACAGAAAAAGGTGGGAATAACTACAATATTTGTTACCCACGATCAGGAAGAAGCACTGACCTTATCAGACAAGATTGCTGTTATGAAGGCAGGAAAGATTATGCAGATAGGAACTCCTGAAGAAATATATGAAACTCCCAGCAGTACCTTTGTGGCAAGCTTCCTAGGTCAGGCAAACTTCTTTAGAGGAAGCATAGAAGAAAAATCTGGAGACATATATACATTGAAGTTGAGCGATAACAATACTATGAAATTCAGATCTCATGAGGATTTGAAGATAGGCGAATTAAGGTCATTGACAATAAGACCGGAAAAAATTGAAATCAGCAGTAATGAAAAAGAGCTTAGCATTAAAGGAAAGGTTCTATTTGTAACCTATGTAGGTGACACATCTGTATATAGAATTGAGTCTATGGGACAAGAAGTGCTGGTTAAGAGACAGAACAGTGGAAATGATGAGAAATTCAATATTGGAGATACAGTATATTTGAGCTGGAAGCCGGAAAACAATCTGGTTCTGGATTGGGATGGTGAATAATAATTGAAAAAAGGTAATGTTCTGATATTCGGGGGCATTATTGTAGACAGTTATATGGCAGTGGAAAACTACCCAATAAGAGGGCAGGATGTTTTTATGCACGATAGCTTCGACAGGGTTGGTGGCTGTGCCATAAATGTTGCGCAAACTTTAAAGAATATGGGTATGGACCCTTATGTGGTATCAGCTATCGGTGGAGATACAAGAGGAAATATGATAATGAAATATCTGAAGGATGAAAAGTTCCATACAGATTGCATTAAACAGCTTGAAGAAGAAGATACAGGTTATTGTGCCACAATATTGGAGGATGGAGGAGAGAGGACTTTTCTCACATACAAAGGATGTGAATCCTTTTTTTCTACTAAAATGATACCAGATGATTTGATGAAAAATGCGTCTTATGCGTATATTACCGGATATTATTTGCTGGATGAAAGATACAGTGAAGATATCCTGAAAAATATTGATAAGCTTAAAGCTGAAGGAAGTCGTGTATTATTTGATCCGGGACCCTTAGCCCATCACATAAAAAAAGAAACTTTGCTGTCAGTTATATCAAAGGCTGATATAATAACTCCCAATGAATCAGAAGCAGATAATATTAAAAATTTACTCTCATTGAATATAGAACCGGAAGACTGGTCTGGAGAAATGAATATTGAGCTTGTTGTGCTGAAGTCAGGAAGTAGAGGGGTAAAAGTATGGAATCATGATATGGGATTTTATATGCCACCCTATAAAGTGGAAGCAATAGATACAACTGGTGCAGGGGACAGCTTCGCAGCAGGTCTTATATACGGTTTATGGAAAGGCTTAACAACTTATGAGGCAGTTAGATTTGCCAGCGCTTGTGGTGCTATTGCTACAACCTTCAAAGGGCCTCATGGAAAATTCGGGGTAGAAGATGTTATGAAGCTTATCAGAACTAACAGGGAGGAAATTTATGATAGATAGAGCATATGGAAGCTTGCTTGGAGCAGCTATAGGAGATGCCATGGGCATGCCGGCTTCATTTATGTCGCCGGAAGAAATAAATAGAATATATGGAAGAATTACAGGTTTTCTAAAGCCTGCCAAAGAACAGGTTGCTCATGGTTCTTTGGCACAGGGCGAGATAACAGATGATACGGAGGAATCTTTGATAATTTCTTCCGTATTGATAGAAGCAAAAAGATTTGATGTGGATCTTTTTATAAAAAAGATGCGAGATTGGGCTATAGACAAAAAAATGCTGGAATCAACGGTAATTGGTCCTAGCACCCGAAGGTTTTTAGAAGCTATAATTGACGGAAAAGATTGCATGGAAGTAGGTAAAAAAGGAGATACCAATGGCGGTGCCATGAGAGCTATGCCAATAGGCATATTCAATCATGGAAATATTGACAGAGCTATTGAAGATGCTATACAATCTGCATTACCCTCCCATGGCAGCAAGCCGGGAGTAGCCTCCACCTGCGCAGTGGCAGCAGCAGTAGCTGCAGGTGTAGAAGGGGGTTTCACAGCCAAGGAGGTAATGGAAAAAGCCTTATATGGAGCTCAAAGAGGAGAAGAAGCTGGCTTCAATATACCGGCTCCATCAGTAGCTGCCAGGATACAACTAGCCATGGATATAGTAGAAAAAAATAGAAATAAGAATTTGGAAGACATTTGCTATGAACTATATAGATATATTGGCTCTGACATGAAAAGCTATGAATCCATACCATTGTCATTAGGCATATTCTACGCAGCCCAAGGTGATGCTGGTAAAGGTATAATTGCGGCTGTAAATGTAGGAAATGATGCAGACACCAATGCATCCATAACAGGAGGAATCTGCGGAGCTTACAGCGGAACCAAGTATCTTAAGGAAAAATGGATAGAAGAGATAAAGGCTAGGAACAATATTGACTTTATGAAGATTGCCAAGAACTTGCTTATGTTATCCTGATGAAAATTCAAAAAAACATGGATTGATTTATCCATGTTTTTTTATGTCCAAATTTTTAATTATGCATAGAGAATATCACATTCCGTTAAATGCATTTCAAAAAGTATTCCTTGATTATTAAAATGCTTCCGTCATAAAGCTTTTTTTACTATACACAAAAAATGCGTATAAATTATATAATAAGTGCAATAATACAGATATTACTTAGCATAATGTACATAATGTGAATTATTGACATAATGTGAATTATTGACATAATGTGAATTATTGACATAATGCAAATGATTCTATATAATGGAGGTATAGAAATATGAGTAAAATTAAAGAAAAAAAAGAAGATAGAGTGATTAAAGAAAGAAAAAGCAGCAAGAGGGAGAAAGTATGCAATTCAAAAAGGGGGATTAATGTGGAAATGTTAAGAGAGCAGCTAGTTGCAGACAGAGTAATAGGATTAAAAGAATTGAGAGATAACATTTCTAATGTTTTTGAAAGTGTTGTAAAAAACTATCAGGATGTTGTAGTTGGAAATGCAAAAAAAGGGGGGGAAACTGTTTCTATTATAGCAACAGGGTTATTGACAGAATTACTGGAACCATATAAGTTCAATACTATAATTCAGTATGATGAAGCAACTAATCAGTACGAAGTAATTATTGATGAAATTAACGCTGCCGGAAGTGGGGAAACAAAGGAAGAAGCTATAGAGATAACTTTAGACAATGTGTTGGCATTAGCAGAGGATTATTTTGAAGATATAGAGCTATATATGAGAATAGAAACCCAGAGAAAATACTATCCCTACTTTATGAAAATAAAACATTGCAAAGAAAGAGAAGAATTAGCCAAGGTATTGAACTTAACATAGATAAAAAAACATAATATGAGGTGATACCTTGATCAGCACTTTCTCAGAGCTAGACAAAGTCTGTAAAGCACTAGGGCTAGAAAAGAAACCAACGAAAAAGGGATATATATGGAAGGGCATTGCAAACGGACGATATGCAAAAATATCTGTACACAACAATAACAAAGGAAAAGATATACCAACCGGCACATTTTGCCAATATGTAAGAGAATTAGGATTCAGCAGTCCAGAGGAATATTTTGAATACTTGAGAAGTATATAATGTTGCAAACTCGAATGATATATAGTTGAAAATAAAATAGCATGGAAAAATAGTAGAAAACGGTTTCCATCTAGGATTTGCCGACAACAGATACTGACATCTAGGTGGTATCGATATCATATACAAGAGCGAAAACTCCATTGTAGCCATATTATACTATAGTATAGTTGACTTCTAATGAGGAAGGTAATAATAGCGTGTGTGGAATCCATCTGCACACGCTATTTGCTTATTTAGTTTATTATGTTATTTTAACCATATTGGAAGATGGAGCTATTCAGAGTATATTCTAGCCATTGCCTGTTGTAATGTAGATGTAAACTGACCTTCATTAGGGAATAATGACCGAGTGCAAGCTTCACAATTGGGAACACGCTTGCTATACCGAAATTCCATATTCCTTCTTCTTTTAACGGTAATCATAAATGTATCAATAAGCTATTTTCAAAGAAGCAAATAAGAGATATGATAAAGGAAAATACTATTTTGCTAAGAATTTTTTATCCGAGGAGAAATATAATGAGAAATATACTTATGGATAATTCACTGAGAACCGTTGATGAAGCAAGTTATTTGACGGCTCAAAATGTTGAAAGATATAGAGCGATAATGCGAATTCTTTATATACAGCATCAGAGGATGAAATACTGGCTGAAGAAAGAAGAAATATTCGCATTGATGAAAGAACATGAGATTTTCAGAGACTATGATATGGATAGCTGCGAAAATGATTTAAGATTTCTGACGGAGAAGAAAAACCTCATAGCTGTGCAAGATACTTCCAAAGCCATGACTTTGGCAGAGTTTAAGAATAAAAGGTTTAAATATAAGCTTTCGGATATTTCAATAGAACTTGAGAGGCTTTTATTCAGACTGGAAAACTCAACAGGTATTAAAGGCTCATTGGAACCTAAACTTTTCGAAAAAATGTTGAACCATATAAAAAGGATAAATGATTTGAAATTTGCACCTTTGGATGATATAGGGCAGTGGTGGAGAGACTTAAACAATGATTTTGAAAGTGTAAACAAAGAATATACGGACTTTATTTCAGCTCTGTACAGCACCAATATGGAAAGCCTCATGTCTACGGAAGGGTTTTTGATATATAAGGATAAGTTAATCAACTATCTCAATCAATTCATAAGCCAGATTTTTTCCTATAAACCTGCCATAGAGCGGCAACTGCTGAATATTGATAAGTCTTTTATTGAGGAAATATTAAAAAAAGTAGCATGTTTTGAAGCAGAAGACCCAAAAAATCTTCTGAGAAGCGATATGAATACAATAGAAGAGGACATAGGGGTGAAATGGGAAAATATATATCGTTGGTTTGTCAATGATGAAGAAGAGTGTGAGGCTGAAGCCTTGATCCATGCAACTACAGAGATAATCAGAAAGATGACAGCTTATGCTTTGAGGATTATAGAAAGCAAAAACATTGCCTATAACAGAAAAGAAGAATATAAACACTTAGCATATTTGTTCAGCAATTTAGATTTGGATGAATGTGCAAAGCTTTCTTCTGTAGTTTTTGGAGTATTTGGCTCCAGGCATATAAAGGGCGATTTTATTAAAACCAGCGAAAACCCAAATATAAGCGTTTTGGATGATGCTCAGTTTGCAGTAAAGCTGAGACCCAGAGCAAAAACATACAGGGAAAGAACCAAAGCAAATCCTATCAAAGATAATACCTCAAGAAAAATCAAGGAATATGAGGACTATAAGAGATTGCAACAGGAAGAAGAGCAAATGCTTAAAGATTTGATAAAGGATGGAAGAATCGATTTTGGTACTTTGCCTACCATCAATGGCAGAGTCAGAAGAAAACTTCTACTATGGCTTCATAGAGGATTAACCGGCAAAAAAGCCAGGACAGACACAGGTTTGGATTTTTATATAGAGCTGCCGGATAAAGAAAAGCGATGTCTGATTACAAGCGATGATGGAATTTTGGATATGCCTGCTTATGTGATAGTATTCAACACTTCCGAGGAGAATGATATGCAATGACTAATTTTATACATCTATTAGAAAACTTCTGGATATTAAAGGATAAGGATAGGGAGTTATATTATGAACTTAAGAATCTGGATAGAGATACCAGAGACTTTATAAGAGAAAAGCTGGGTTATAATCTTATCATAAACCAGAATCTGGTGAAGATGGAGAAGGTGCCGGAGGTTCCGGAGGCCTGGATGGGGATAAAAAGTTTTACTGATTCCATGGATTATGTATTGTTGTGTCTGCTGTTGGCTTTTTTAGAGGACAAGACCAATGATGAGCAATTTCTTCTTTCTCATGTAACCGAGTATCTCCAGATAAATTACCCTGATGGAGCGTTGGACTGGACTGTTTATCACACCAGGAAATCCTTGATTAGAGTATTGAACTTTGCTTTGGACATGGGATTTATAAAAATTGACGATGGAGATCAGGATTTATTTTCTGAGAACTATAATGCAGAGGTACTATATGAAAACACAGGCATATCACGATACTTCATCAGAAGTTTCAATGGTCAGATTACAGAATACAGCACCTGGGAGGATATATTAAACAGCCAGTGGTTTTTTAGCGACGAAGATAAAGGCGTAGTGAGAAGGATGAGGGTCTATAGGAGCTTGTTCCTGGATTCAGTAGTGTACGATGATGATTTAAGCGTATTTGAATATATAAAGAGGCAGAGGCATACCCTTCAAAGCGATATAGAGAAATATATGGAAGGGGAGCTTCACATATATAAGAATGCTGCTTTTATAACTGTTGATGATTATAGATATAAGATTTCTTTTCCTGAGGATAAGACCCTGTCGGATATTTGTCTTTTGATATGCAGCATTATATATGAGAAAATACAAAGCGGTGATATGAGCTTAAAAGCAGATGATACTGTATTTATGGATAATGATCATTTCGATGAAGTTTTGCAGATTTGCATCGATAGATATAGGGAGCTTTGGAGCAAGGAATACAGATTGAAAAGCTTCAATCTCCTAAGACAGGAAGTAATAGAGTACATGTCATTGAACAAATTGATAACATCAAGGGAGGCTGGCATGTTAGTGCTGCCCCTGGCTTTGAAATTCAAAGGAGAATACTCTGAAGATGTATTTGTGGAGGATAGGGAAAATGAACAAAAGTAACAACTGGCAATTAACAAGAGCAGGGCTTTTGGATTATTGGTACTATGATGAAGAATACTTTGATTTCTCAGATGGCAGGATGCTTATCCGAGGACAAAATGGTTCGGGCAAATCTGTAACCATGCAGAGCTTTATACCCTTGCTGCTGGATGGTAAGAAAAGCCCAGAACGATTGGATCCTTTTAATTCAAGGGCCAGAAAGCTGGAAGATTACCTGCTGGGAGAGTATGAGATAAGCGGTAAAGAAGTAGGTTTGGGTTATCTTTTTTTGGAATTTAAGAAAAGGAATGAGGACATATATGCTTCCATAGGTATGGGCATAAAAGCTAAAAGAGGCATGGGAATAACAGATAGCTGGTACTTTGTGTTAAATGACAATAG
Source organism: Lutispora sp. (assembly GCF_041687175.1). Lineage (NCBI taxonomy): Bacteria > Bacillati > Bacillota > Clostridia > Lutisporales > Lutisporaceae > Lutispora > Lutispora sp. The sequence continues at coordinate 1,995 of NZ_JAWLCK010000079.1, read as the reverse complement.
AAGGATTGGAATAGATATTTTTCTTTATGATGAAGTAGAAGGAGAGAAGATAGCCCTATCCAGAAAAAGATTGGAGAATACAATAGGAAGCGGCGGAAAAGTGTTGACATCTCAGAAAGATTATGCTGCTGAGGTTAACAAACTCCTATTCGGTTATGACAACATAGAAGACTTTGAGGAGATGATTGACCTGATCATAAATATTAGGACACCTAAGCTATCCCGTGACATGAAACCTTCTACTGTATACGAAATAATGCAGAATTCTTTGCCTGGTTTGTCTGATGATGATTTAAGGCAGCTTTCGGATACCATAGAAAATCTGGATTCTCTTCAAACAAAGCTTAATATGATAAAGGAGAGCTATCAGGCTGCTTCTAAGCTTAAAAATGATTATGATAGATACAACAAATTTTTGCTCTATGAGAAGATGAAGAGATACCTGGATATAAAAGAAGCCCTGGAAGAAAAGAAAAAAGAGATAAATAAGCTGGAAAAGAAAGTAGAGGATGGAGAAAGGGCTTATAAAAGGCTTCAAATGGAAGTAGAGGCTTTGGATAGTGAAGAAGAGTTATTGAAGATAAAACAGGAGCAGCTCAGGGAAAGGGAAGAATATAAGCTGGCCAAGGATCTGGCGATGTTGAGAATGGAAAAGGCTGAATCAGAGCAGAAAAAAAGCAAACTGGAGCTGAAAAAGGAAGTTAAGAACAGAGAACTTATAAGTTTAGCAAATGAAATTCGCATCATAAAGGATGAAGTATATTCCATTGAGAAAAAAATCGATGAAATCAATGAAGAAGCTGTAGCATTATGCGAGGATTTAAAGCTCAATCATCATGTAGAGATGCTGGAAAAAATATTGGATATGGAGTTTACCAGCCTGCCTCATATGATGAAAGAAGCAAAGGAATTGAAGCATGCAATCGAAAAGATAAAGAGTTTATTGGAGAAACTGGAGGAACTTGAACAGAAACAGGATGAAAAAGAAAAGGAGAAGGATGGGAAGCTTAAGGAACAAGCTTTTTGCATCAGTCAGCTGGAGCAGACCCAATTGCAGATAGAAGAACATAAAACCAAAGCAAAAGAATTGGTGAAGGATTATTTTAACAGAAATAGGTATTTTAAATTGGAACAGGATAGAACCATATCTCTGTTTCAGAGGATAAATGCTATAAACGGGAAAAATCAGCAAAACTTGCTATATGATGTTCTGAATGAAGGATATAACAGCATATTGTCCCAATATACTGTAGAAAGAGAAAAAGTAAATTATGAAATACAGAAGACTGATGATGCAATAATTGAATGCAAGGAGCAGATTGACAGAATAAAGAAGCAAAGTGAAAAACCCTACCCTACAGAAGAAGCGCGCATACTTGCCAGGGAAAGGCTCAGCGCTTTGGGAGTACCCCATATACCCTTTTATATGGCTGTAGATTTTGTTGACGGTGTGGATGATGATATGAAAGCAGTAATAGAGCAGGGACTTATGGATATGGGCATATTGGACAGTTTGATAGTTCCCAGGAAGTATTATGAGGTGACTCAATATTTTACAGAAGATATAAAGGATAGCGTGATTGTACCTCAGCCTAAGCTTATGTGCCAGTCCCTGGACTCATACCTGGAAGTTGCAAAATTAGAAGTAGAGGGTATAACACAACAGGATGTAGCCGATGCAATAGCCAGTATAACCCTAAATCCTGATGATTATTCTCCCTATTTATGCGAGGATGGGAGCTATGGAATAGGTATATTGAGAGGCAAGACCTCCAGAGACTATACACCTAAATATATAGGGATAGAATCAAGAAGAAGGCATAAAGAACAGTTGATAAGGGAAATTGAGGATAAACTGCAGGAACTCAAAGATAAAAGGGAATCTTTGCTAAGTCTGAAACAAATGATGGAAGCAAAAATTATTGCGCTGAAATCAGAATATAATAGTTTTCCCAGATTTGATGATCTGGATGCAGCTTATGAGCTTCTGGAGGA